>DASRYX010000395.1:0-28612 GCA_035686985.1 Planctomycetaceae bacterium
GTGCAGGACGCCGGGGCGACGTCCTTCATAGTCCACGCCAGCCAGTCGACGGTATGGATCGCCTGCTCGACAAGGCCATCGCCGGACAACCACGTGAAGTTGTACCAGTTGCGAACCATCCACTCGAGATCGGTGATGTCCTTCGGCCGCTTGTCGGCGGGGGGCATCGGCTTGACCGGGCCGGTGAGATAAGTGCCGTACACCGCAACGACGTCGCCGATCTGCCCGTCGTGAATCCGCTTGAACAGCTCGCGGCGGGGGTAATCGTAGCGCCAGCAGAAACCGGCGAGAATGCCGAGCTTTTTCTGCTTCGCCAGCTTGACCGATTCGATGACCGAGCGGACGCCGGGGGCGTCGGTCGCCATCGGCTTTTCGGTGAAGATGTGCTTGTTGGCTTCAACGGCGACCCGCAGATGATAGGGACGAAAACCGGGGGGCGAGGCGAGCAGCACCACATCGCAGTTGTCGATCACCTGCTTGTAGGCGTCGAGGCCGACGAATTTCTTGTCTTCGTCCACCTGCACGCGATCGGCGATCTTCGGCTGCGTCTTCAGGTTCTCGATGCTGTAGTCAATCTGCTGACGGAACACATCAGCGACGGCCACCAGCTTGACGTTTTCATCGGCACCGAGGGCTTCCCGAGCGGCACCGGTCCCGCGGCCGCCACAGCCGACGAGACCGACCTTCAGGGTGTCATCGCCGGCGGCAAACACGCCGGAGTTCAGGGACGCGGTTAGCCCCATTCCTGCGGCGAGCGTGGTGGACTTCAGAAAATCACGGCGATCAGAAGCAGAGACAGGCAGGTCCATGCGGTCCTCACGGGAAGCAATTGGGGCGGGATGATGGTCAGCGCGTAACCTGTATCGTATCCATCGGTGCGACCCGATGCGAGCGAGCCCGGCGGGCCTTGTCCGGTTGCAGCAGCCAGAATTTCCGGACGCCCCGCGTGATCGTGGCATTGAATTTGATCCGGGCAATCCGTCTTCTCGTTTTCGGCTCGATTGACCATGATGGTTGGGCACGGCGGCACGAGTGCGGGGTCGTTCCCGTTGATTTGTGACCGCCCGGTTTTCAGGAGCCACTTGTGTCGACAGCCAGCAAAATCTCGATTCTGGCAGTCATCCTGCTCGCCGGCGGGCTGTTCGCGATGCGTCCGTCACCGCCCAGTGAACCGGAAGCCCCGCTGGTCGCTCCCGCGGTAATGGAGATCCCCGCCGCTGATCTAGCCGTCGCCACCTTCGCCGGCGGTTGTTTCTGGTCGATGGAAGAGCCGTTTGAGAAGCTTGCGGGGGTCGCGACCGTCGTCTCAGGTTACACCGGCGGGAAGGAAGAGTTCCCTACTTATTATGAAGTGGCGCACGGTCGGACAGGTCATGTCGAAGCGGTCGAAGTCCGCTACGATCCGCAGCAGGTGAGCTATGATGATCTGCTCGAAGTCTTCTGGCGGAATATCGACCCGACCGACGATGGCGGCCAGTTTGCGGATCGCGGGAGCTCATATCGCTCGGCGATCTTCGTTCACAATGAGGAACAACGTGAAGCCGCGGAGGCATCGAAGCTGCGACTCGAGTCGTCAGGACGCTTTCGGAAGCCGCTCGTGACGCGGATCATCCCGGCGACGGCGTTCTATCCGGCCGAAGCCGAGCACCAGGATTTCTACCGGTTGCAGCCCGCGCATCATCAGGCGTGCTTCGTCGGTTCCGGCCGCGCTCGATTCCTGACACGCAACTGGGGCGATGACGCCGAGTTCAAACCGAAACGGCGTACGACCCCGATCGTGACTCCGGCAGACAGCACCGGCCAGCCGTGATGATGGCTGGTCGGAAGAACTTAAGCCCCGATTACAGCAGCGATTCCAGCAGCATGCGGATCTTCCGCATTTCGAGCGAACGGTCGGAGCCTTCGAGCAACTCCGGCAGAATCTCCACCGACAGCACGCGGGCCAAGTTGTACCGCCGCAGCTGGGCGATGATCCGGCTGTAATCGAGCTCACCCAGACCCACCGGCACCTGCACTGCAGTCTTCGACGTATCCCGCAGGTGAACGTGATAGACGTACGGATAAACCTGCGAGAACGACTGGTTCGCGTACTTGCCGCTGATGTAGTAGCTCGCGTCGAGAGTGATGCCGAGTCCCGGAACAGCCTGGCACAACTCCACCGCCGTCTGCGGATCTTCCGTGAGATAACCGGTCTTGGTCTTCAGCGACAATCGCATGCCTGCGGCATTGGCCGTGGCCAACCGGCTCCGCAGCCGGTCGATTTCTTCATTGAACGGGGTGCCGAGCTGCCCGGCCGGTAGCGTGATCTGCGTGATCCGCATCAGCTTGGCGAGGCGGCACACGCCTTCGAAGACTTCCCGCCCGGGGTCATGCTCAATGTGCATCGCGACCGGCGTCATGCGGGTCAGGTCGCGGTACTGCTGAATGAACCGATCGGGATTCGCCGCCAGTTCCGACGGCTTGAGATGAGTACTCGCTTCATCCATCCACAGTTCGACTTTGTCGTACTCGAGGTCATGGATGGCGTTGATCGCGTCGGCGAAGGAAAGATCACCAAAGCAATGCGTTGAGGCAGTCACGTACACGCCAGACACTCCTTCGCGGCGGCGTCGACCTAAACCGATGGCGAGCAATGGATTTACATCAACATTACTTGCCTCGGAAGAAAAATTCCGTTCTGGGCAATCTATACCGGTTGGAGAAATTCTGCAACCGCTGCCGATGATTCCACACGACGGGAAAATTCAACGTGCAACGATTCTCCGTACTTTAACGGCGAAAGCGCCGATAACGGTAATCAGAACCGGCGAGCGCCGGCATCACGATCAGTCCCCTCCGGCGGACCGAATGAGGAAGGATTCCTTATGAGTAGCAAATTGGGTTGGGGAATGGCCGCACTGCTGGCCGTGGTGTCGATCAGCGTGGGCTGTGCCCAGACCGGGCCGATGGTCCGTGGTCAGAACCCGGAACCGGTCGCGGCTCCGGTGGTCGCTGGCGATGTCGAAGTCTACGGGCCGATCATCGGGACCGCTCCCGGATACGGCGACATCAAGAACAAGCCGAAGAAAGACTTCCGAACGTTCCCGGAGTTCCGCAACAGCCACTTCGGCTATGAAGGCGGTTACTACGCCGGGCCGGAAGGCTACTACACCGATCACGACGTGAAGAAAGCCTACAAATACGGCGGCGGCTACGGAGCCGGTGGCTGTCCGCATTGCCAGAACGGGAGCGCCTGCCCGCCGGACGGCTGCAAGCACTGCGGCCACGGTTGCCCGAAACACTACATGACGTACCAGTACAAGTGGCCGAAGAACCAGGTCTATCCGGCCGCGAACCAGCCCCCGGCGATGGTGCAGTACCCGTACTACACCTTCCGTGGCCCGAGCGACTTCTTCATGAAGTAGGCGGCGGGGAGCGAAGCGAAAAATCAAACCCGCCCGTGGAACCAAACGTTCCATGGGCGGGTTTTTCGCTTTGTAGGGTCCGCTGTGCGGACCATCTTTTTGGATTAAAGATAAAACTGGTCCGCACAGCGGACCCTACGGCAGCCGATCGGATCACGGTTGCCCGAGCGAATACAGCCCGTCCTTGTAGTATTTCAGTTTGCCCTGCTTGACGAGCGCGTCCCACACGTCGCGTGGGTACTGGTCAGGGGGAACGATCGCGGACACCCCCCAGTTCCCGCCGGTGAGCGGGTTCTTGCCCACCCGCGACTCATTATCGAGGCTGGTCAGCTTCAACCGTTTCTTGAAGGCTTTGTACGCCTGCTTGAGCACTTCAGGATCAGGCGGATTCGCGGCATCGGACATCGTTGATGGTCCATTCTCGGGGATGATCTCGTTCGCGGAATCATAACAGATCACAACCAGCCCGAAGCGCCAGCGCCCGGTGATTTTGTTCGATCATTCCCGGTGTTGAAGAACCCGTCGCTTGCGTCCCGGGGTTGTACGTCGTCGGAGTGTCGCGGCGGGTGGCGGGGCGCACCGAAGGACGCCCCGAAAGCACGGGGCCGACTTTCCGGGGCTTCCGCGAAGACGCGGTGCGCCCCCGCCACCCTTTGACCGATCCATCGTCGTCGAATGCCCGCGGTTTCGGTAAGATGCGCGTCCACGTTCATTCCAACCCGAAAGCGCCTGCATGCCTCCGTTGACGTACAAATCCGCCGGTGTCGATCTCGAACTGTATGACCAGGCGATGGCCCGGTTGCCGGCGTTGATGCAGCGGACGCACACACCGCGGGTGATGCCGCTCGCGGATGGTTTCGCCGGGCTGCTGCGGCTGAATGCGACCGCTAAGCCAGGCGCGGCGGCGTATGCTGATCCCGTGCTCGTCTCCGGTACTGACGGCGTCGGCACGAAACTCAAGGTCGCGCAACTTGCGAAGCGCTACAACACGGTCGGCATCGATCTTGTGGCAATGTCCGTGAATGATTGCCTCTGCCTCGGCGCGGAACCGCTGCTGTTCCTCGATTATCTCGCGCTCGACAAAGATGACCCGGACCGCATCGCTCAACTTGTGGAAGGCGTGTCAGAAGGCTGCATGCAGGCGGGGGCGGCATTGCTCGGCGGTGAAACGGCGATCATGCCCGATCTGTACGCCCCCGGCGATTTCGACATGGCGGGATTCTGCGTCGCGGTCGCCGAACGGTCACAACTCATCGACGGCAGCACGATCCTTCCCGGCGACATCGCGATTGGTCTCGCGTCCTCGGGCTTCCACTCGAACGGTTACAGCCTCGTCCGCAAAGTTGTCTTCGAACACGCGAAGCTGGCCTTCGACACACAGGTCGCGGAACTTGGCAAGAGCGTCGGCGACGCGCTCCTCGAACCAACGCAGATTTATGTCAAAACGATTCTGTCGTTGTTGAAAACGGCCGCGCCGCGGACGCAGGTGTCGGGATTGGCCCACATTACCGGCGGCGGCTTGCACGACAACATCGAACGCATCCTGCCGCAGGATTGTCACCTCGTGATTGATCGTGCCGCGTGGCCGGTGCCGCCGTTGTTCCGCTGGTTGCAGGAACTGGGCAACATCGACCGCGAAGAAATGTTCCATGTCTTCAACATGGGCATCGGCTTCGTCGTGATCGTCCGCCCCGACACCGCCGACACCGTGCGGAACCATTTCACCGAGACGAACGTGACGCATTGGACCATCGGCGAGATCCACGCCGCCGAAAAACGTGGCGTTGAACTGCGCAACTAGATCTTTGTAGGGTGCGTCGCGACGCACCGCCTGCAGTCACAATGCGCAAATCTGGTGCGTCGCGACGCACCCTACAGGATGGGGAATGTCTCGCGCGATCTTCTATCTCCGCGTCTGGTGGGCGTTCTTTGTGAACGCGGCGATTCGTGAATTGCAGTTTCGCAGCAATGTGATCACCACGCTGATCACGCGTGGGTTCTGGTTTGTCGTGCAGTATGTGCTGTTCGATCTGATCTACCGGCAGGTGCCAAGCATCAACGACTGGACGCGAGCCGATTACTTCGGCTTCATGGCGACCGGGATGCTGATCAACTCGCTGGTCGAAGCGTTCTTCATGCCGAACATGGCGGAGTTCAGCGAACTGATCCGGACAGGCAATCTCGACTTCGCGCTGCTCAAGCCGGTCGACACGCAGTTTCTTGTCTCGTTCCAGAAAATGGACCTGGCGATGATCAGTCAGTTGCTGATGTCGCTGGGCTTGCTCGGTTACGCGATCAATGAATCCGGTCATTCCGTGAGCTTCGTGGCTGTGGGAATGTACGTCTTGTTAGTGCTGTCGGCTTTGGCATTTTTTTACAGCCTGATGATCGCGCTGGCCTGCACGAGCATCTTCTTCGGCCGCAACCAGAGCCTCATCGAGTTCTGGTTCTACATCACGATTTTCGCCCGCTATCCAAGCAGCATTTACAGCGGATCGCCGATCGGGGAAGTGATCCGGTTTGTATTCTCCTTCGTGCTGCCAATTCTGCTGGTCGTGACCGTTCCGGCCCGGGTGTTGATGGGGTTGGTCCTGGACCCAAGCTGGCTGGCGGCGCTGACAATTCTCGCCGGCGTGTTATCGCTGGTCGTAAGTCGTAGCGTGTTTTTGTGGTCGCTGAAGCATTACCGCAGCGCGAGCAGTTGAAGTCTTGCAGAAGCCCAGCCATTCTGATGACTGGGTCTCTTCGACACATCGCATTCACAAGTGACCTAGGGATCGCAATCCCTGGGCTTCCGGGCAATCCCCATGGACCGTGAGACGCTCGGGCCGTATCAACTGCTGGAAGAAATCGGCGCGGGCGGGATGGGGACCGTCTACCTCGCGAAGCATCGTGAGACACAGGACCTCGCGGCGATCAAAGTGCTGCCGCCGCAACTGGCCCGCGAAGAGGGCTTCGTGATGCGGTTCACGCGCGAAGCCGAAATGCTGCGCACGCTGACCAATCCGCACGTGGTGCGATTACTCGACAGCGGCGTCGACGACGAGACGTATTACTTCGTGATGGAGTACGTCGACGGCGAAACGCTCGCCTATCGACTACGGCGGGATCATCGGCTCCCGTGGAAAGAAGCGTTCGAGATTGCGGTGCAGCTCTGCTCCGCTCTGAAAGCGGCCCATGATGCCGGAATTATTCACCGCGACCTCAAACCTTCCAATGTCCTCCTGAGCAAAACCGGGGACGTGAAACTGACCGACTTCGGCGTGGCGCAACTGTTTGCTTCGGAGCGGCTGACCATCACCGGCGGAGTCATCGGCACCGCGGAATACATGTCGCCCGAGCAAGCCCAGGGGCAGCGGGCGACGAAGCGGAGCGATCTCTATTCGCTGGGAGTGTTGCTGTATGCCATGTTGACCGGGCGGCCGCCGTTCACCGGGCAGACGGCGATGGACGTGATGCATAAGCAGCGCTTCGCCCAGTTCGATCTGCCGAGCAGTTATGTTCCCGATCTGCCGCCGACTGTTGATGACGCTGTGAAGGAATTGCTGGAAAAGTCACCTGATAAACGCCCCGCGGATGCGTTCGTGGCGTCGCGGCGGTTACAGGACGTATTGCGCCGCGCCGGCTTGGGGACGGTCGGCGATGACACCGTTGCCGCGCCTCTCGCTAAGCCTTCCGTCCGGAATGAAGGCCCGGGCGCGGGCACGTTCATGCGGGATCTGGTCCGCGCGGAAATCGTGCGCAGTCACGCGCCCACGGCGTGGCAGCAACTGTTCAACAATACTGTCGTGCTGCTGGTGATGCTGGCCGGGCTGGGACTGTTCGTCTGGTGGATGGCGACGCCGCAGCAAACGCCAGGGTGGAAGCTGCGCGAAGCGCAGCGGATCCTCAATGACCCCGCGGGGCCGGAGTGGTTGCGGGCTCGCGACGAGTTGCTGCTGCCGCTGGTGCAAACTGATGCGGATCGTCAGCAGTGGGGCGGCCAGGCGCAACCCCTGCTCGATGAAATTGCGATCTACGATCTCGAGCAGCGTCTGTTATCTCCCCGCCGCCGTGACAAGTCCTCCGCGATTCCGGAAGAGGCCAGGCGGTTGCTGCTGGAATCACGGCAGCTGTGGGAGCGCGGGCAGCTGCGACTTGCTCAACAGCAACTGACGTATCTGATCAATCTGCTTGAGCACCATCCGGACGCCGACGCGGCAAGCCAGTTGGCCAGGCGCTGGCAGTCGCAGATCGAGGAGGAACAACCGCGGAGAGACGCCGCACGGAAAGAGTTTGTGCAGGCCGCCGTGAAGCATGCCTTGGAACGAGCACCGGCAGATCCGGAAGGCGTGCGGCGGATGTTCGCGGCTGTGATCGCCCTCTATTCCGATGAACCACTCCTGGCTGACGAAGTGCGGCTGTCGAAAGAGGGGTTGCGACTCGATGAGCTGGAGAAGCAGAAGTCGCCGTGACGGCAGCGCGGCGCGGGCTTGTGTTGTCCCCGCGGTTTTGGTTTGCTCTCCCGTCAGAACGCTTCTCCATCCACACCGGAAGACGTGGCCTTGATGTCCGACCCGCATCAGCTCAAGCAGCACATCCGCAGCATCGCCGATTTCCCGAAGCCCGGCATTATGTTTCGGGATATCACGCCGCTGCTGGCGAATCCGCACGCCTTCGGGACGGCCATTGATGCGTTTGCCGAAGCGTTCGCCGACTTGAAACCGACGGCGATCCTCGCGGCGGAATCACGCGGGTTCATCTTTGCGGCTCCATTGGCGCTCCGTCTCGGCGCGTCGTTTGTCCCGGTTCGTAAGCCCGGCAAGTTGCCGCATACCACGCACCAGTTCCGTTACGATCTGGAATACGGCAGCGATACGCTGGAGATTCACACCGACGCGGTTGAACCGGGCAGCCGCGTGCTGCTCATTGATGATCTGCTCGCGACCGGCGGCACGGTCGAAGCCTGTCTGCGGCTGGCGGAACTGGCTGGCGCCGAAGTCGTCGGCTGCGGCTTCCTGATCGAACTGAGCTTCCTCAATGGTCGCCAGCGTCTGCAACCGCGGCGGATTGTCAGTTTGATGGACTACGACGGCGAAGGTTGATTATCACGACCAAGCCGATTGTCGCGATAGAAACGGCTCTACTTGCGACAGTCGCGCTGCGCTCTTGCATGGCAAATCGCTGTCCGATGTTCAGCCACGCTGATGTGAAATGAGCCACTGGTGATCTCTACAGCGGCGAAATTTTCCTCGCGCTAAGATTCCGCGCACGCTTCAGGTTTCCCTGATTTGCCCAAACAGAAATGGGCTACAGTCTCATGAGGGAAGCGATGGAGGAAATTCCGGCCTCGCTTTTGCTCTCGCCGGTTGCCGCGGGATAACAATTCCGCGATATGAGGCAAACTACTCGCTAGACACGTCGCACTGCGAATCTATAGCATTGCCTCAAAGTACCTGTTTGTCCTAATCGGGATTTCTTTACTGTTTGCTCTGGCCTTTGTATTTTCTCAACTTGGCGGGGAGTTCCGTCGGGTTTAGATAAAGTGGGTCGAGACGAGGGGGGTTAAGCGTGAAATTAGTATGGACGTGTCTGGTCATGGCGACCTGCTTGGCGGCGACGACCGCTGAAGCGAAAGGCCACCGGTCGCGGGGTTGTTGTGCTCCGAGTCCGACGACGTGTGCTCCGCAGCCGGTCTGTGCCGGTTGCCAGACGGGATGCGGCCCGACCGCGTGTGCTCCGGCGGCGGCCTGTGCTCCGGCTCCTGCGCCAGCGATGGTCGAACAGACCATCATGGTTCCGGAAACGGTCACCGAAACCCGCAAGGTCACGGTCACCGAATACCAGCCGCAGACGCAAGAGCGGAAGTACAACGTTCAGCGGCTCGTCCCGAAGACCGAGACCCGCACGCGTGAAGTGGCCTACAACGAGATGGAAACCCGCAGCCGTGAAGAGACCTACACGGTCCACACGCCGGTGACCAAGACCGTCGACGTCACGTACACCGTGATGGTTCCGCAGACCGAAACGAAGAAGGCCACGCGGACCGTCAACCAGACTGTGTGGAAAGACGTTGAACGCAGCTACACCGTGATGGTTCCGCAAACCGAAACCAAGACGGCGACCCGCACGATCCATGTTCCGTCGTGGAAGGACGTCGAACAGAGCTACACCGTGATGGTTCCGCAAACCGAAACCCGGACGGCGACCCGCACGATTCATGTTCCGTCGTGGAAGGATGTCGAACAGAGCTACACCGTGATGGTCCCGCAAACCGAAACGCGGACCGGAACCCGTCAGGTGCCGCGTTGCGTTCCCGTCACCAAGACGACGACCGTCTGTGAAGACAAAGGTCAGTGGGTCCAGCAGGAAGTCGCTGCGGCTCCGGCGTGTGCCCCGGCCGCTCCGGCTTGTGGTGCCTGCGGTCCGGCGGTCTCGGCCTGCGGCGGTTGTGCCCCGGCCGCGTGTGGCAGCTACGCCACCGCCTGCGGCAGCTGCGGACCGACCATGCGTTGGGTCTGGCAGTCGAACATTGTGCAGCGCGAAGTCCAGTACACCGTCAATGAGATGAGCTGGGAAAACCAGGAGTTCACCTACAACGTGACGACCTGCCATCCGGAAACCCGCACGCGGACGATCAAGGTCTGTGAGATGGTTCCGCAGACGCAGGAATACTCGTACAACGTGGTGACCTGCCATCCGGAAACCCGCACGCGGACGATCAAAGTCTGTGAGATGGTTCCGCAGACGCAGGAATACTCGTACAACGTGGTGACCTGCCACCCGGAAACCCGCACGACGACCGTCAAAGTCTGTGAGATGGTTCCGCAGACGCAGGAATACTCGTACAACGTGACGACCTGCCATCCGGAAACCCGCACGACGACCGAGAAGGTCTGCGAAGTCGTGCCGACGACCGAAGAGTACGAATACCAGGTCACCACCTGCGTTGCCGAACAGCGGACCGCTCAGAAGCAGGTCTGTGAAATGGTCGCGGAACAGAAGACCCGCACCGTGGAATTCCAGGTCTGTGTGCCGAAGACGCGGACCGAAGAGTATCAGGTCACGACCAACGAATGCGTGACGGAAGAGAAGACGGAACAGGTCACCGTTCAGGTGCCGGTCGCCGTCGAGAAGGAAATTCAGGTCCAGGTCTGCCGCATGGTGGAAAAGCGGATCCAAGTCCCGGCTCCGACGCCGGCTTGGGCTCCCGCCGCGGCGGCTTGCGGTGCCTGTGCGACGGCTTGCTGCCAGTAATTGAACCGCCCGCCGGTCTGACCGGTGGATGGTGAAAGACAGACCGCCCCCGTGAAACCCGCGTTTCACGGGGGCGGTTCTTTTTCCGACCGTACCTTGAGCGGCAACCGCCGTCTTCCTGTCAAATTGCAGAAGCCGCGTCGACTTTACGGATTTCGCTGAAGTTTCCGCGCCCCATAGTCGATCCTCAAGAACTGGGATGTTCCCGCGAGGTCGGCGATGATTTACGGACTTTACCTTTCTGCGCAGGGTGCCGAAACACAGGCCTTTCGCCAGACTGTGCTCGCCAACAACATGGCGAACGCTGGCACGACCGCGTTCAAGCCGGACATCCCGCTGTTCCGCGCGCACTTCCCGCACGATGTCGTGCACCTCAACCAGAACAACGTTCCCGAGTCACTGGAGCGGCAGAGCGGCGGCGTCGAGCTGGTCGGAACCACCACCGACCACCGGCAGGGACCGCTCAATGTGACCAACGCCCCGCTGGATCTCGCGGTCGTAGGCTCGGGCTTCCTGCAGATCAGCAGCGGTAGCGAAACCTATCTCACGCGCAACGGCCGGATGACATTGGATGCTGCCGGCGCGATTGTCTCCGCCGACGATGGAGCGACGCTGCTCTCGACGGATGGTCAGCCCATCACCGTTCCGCCCGAGACGCAACACATTGCGATCGCCGCTGACGGTGTGGTCAACGGCGTGGGAGCGGATGGAACCTCGATCCCGCTCGGCCAGGTCGCCATCGTGGAGCCCGATGATTACGCGTCGCTCATCAAGCACGGCGACAGCCATTACACCACCGCCGGGGGTGTGCAGCCCGCCGTCACCGCGCAGCTTCGACAGGGTGTCATCGAAGAGTCCGTCACCAATCCGGTGGACGGAATGGTGGAACTGATTCAGACCGCCCGCGCGTTCGAAATGAACATGAACATGATGCGTTATCAGGATGAGATGCTCGGCCAGTTGATTCAGAGCGTTCCCCGCCGCTGATAGAAATCGCTGACCGTCGACAGGAAGTCGGACAATGCTGTATCGCGCCATGAACTCCGCCGCGTCTGGTATGGACGCCTACATCTTCAACCTCGACGTCATCTCGAACAATCTGGCGAACGCCGGGACGACGGGATTCAAACGCTCCCGCGCGAACTTCGAAGACTCGTTCTACCAGTACTACAAGCCGCCCGGTACGCAGGACAATCAGGGCAATCGCATGCCCGAAGGGATCTTCGCGGGACTGGGTGTGCGCGTCGGAGCGACGCAGCCCGATTTCACGCAGGGAAGTCTGCTCGACACCGGACGCCGCCTCGATGTCGCGATCTCCGGCGAAGGCTTTTTTCAGGTCACTGAAGGGGGCCAGACGTTTTACACGCGCAACGGTCAGTTCACGGTGAATGACACCGGGACGCTCGTTCTTGCCACAGCGAACCGCGGACTGATCATCGACCCCCCCATCACTGTGCCGAACGATGTCATCGATATTGGTATCTCGGCGGACGGCATCGTTTCCGCGACGCAGGCCGGGTCGACGCAACTGCAACAACTGGGGCAGTTGAACATCGCGCGGTTCATCAATCCGGAAGGTCTGGTCCACGTCGGCGATACGCTCTATCAGCTTTCCGACGCCTCCGGACAACCGCAACTCGGGCAACCGGGCACGCTCGGCCTGGGGACCGTGCGACAGAATTATCTCGAAGCGTCAAACACCGAGCCCGTGCGCGAACTGGTGGACCTCATCAAGACGCAGCGCAACGTCGAGTTTAACAGCCAGGTCGTGCAGGCCTCGGACCAGTTGCTGCAGATGGTCGCACAACTGCGGCGTTACTAACGGCCGTCCTTCCGGTGATGTGAACACCATGCGAATCGGAATCGCGCTGAGCTGGTTACTGACGCTCGCTTCTCTCGGAGAAGCGGGAGTGATCGAGCTGCGCGACCGCGTCACGGTGACCGCCGGCAGTGTGGTGTTGCTGGGCGATATCGCGGAGATTGTCGATCACGATCAGCGGCGGTCGGAAGCGCTCCGCGGCTTACCCTTGGGACCCGCACCGGCGACCGGACGCTCGATGTCGATCTCGTACGATGATGTCCGGCAGAAGCTGCAGGCGCGCGGCGAGAACCTGGCCGCTATCGAATTCCGCGGGCAGCGGCAGGTGATCGTGACGACCGCGGGACTCAAAGCAGAACCGCCGGTCAAACCGGTCTCGATCGCGAAGCCCGTGGTCGAAGCGCCGACAGCCGTCGCGCCCCGCACGCCGCCGGTCACCGAGGCCGATATCCGTCGCGCCGAAGCACTGCTCGTCGGCGTTTTGCAACGCTCGTTCAAACCGACGGAATCCGGATCGACGGTCGATTTCGGGTGCAAGTTGGATCCCAACGATGTTCCGCGGCTGTTGCGCTGCCGGGCTGAACAGATTCACTTCGTCGCCGCGCCGCTGCGGAGTGATTCCCCGACCACGCTCACCGCATGGTGGGTGGATCTCGCGTCCGGCGAGCGTCAGGAAATCGCGGTCTCGGTGAGCATCAGCCCCCGACCGCAACGGCTCGCGGTCCGGCATGCGGTTCCGAAAGGCTTCGTGCTGCGGCCGGAAGATCTCACGTGGGTTGATGCCGACAAGGATGATGCCGGGCTCACGCTGCTGGGCGATGCGATCGGCAAGGAAACCGCCCGGAACCTGCGGGCCGGTCATCCCCTCACCGCGAATGACGTGGCGAGTGTGCCCCTCATGCGAACCAACGACATCGTGTCCGTGATTGTCCGTCGCCCGGGGATTTCAGTGCGGCGGGAGTTCAAAGCGTTGTCCTCCGCGGCGATGAATGAAACGGTGTCGCTCGTCGCCTTGAATGATCCCCGACTGCGGATTCAGGCCACGGTCACCGGCTACCGGGAAGCGACGCTGTCCGACACGCCGATGGAACCCGCCCCGGTGGTGACCCGCGACGAGCGCTCGGCCGCCCAACCGGCTAAGACATGGAGCGTGCGCTGATGAGCCCGCTGCAACGACTCCGTTCACGAAGCAATCGCCGCTGGTGGATCACTAGCGGCGTCGCGGCACTCTTCGCGCATGGAACGGCACTGCTCGTAATAGCGCAACCGCCGCTTCCGCCTCCGCCGATGCAGGCGCCACCATCGCCGGGCCCGTTCCTCATTGCTCCGACGCAGACGATGGTTCGCGACCACTCGTTCATCTACATCGACGCACCGCCCGCCCCGAGTCTGATCAAGGTCCACGACATCCTGACCATCGAGGTCGACGAGAAGGCGGAAGTGATCATCAACTCGCGCTTCAACCGGCAGCGTAACGGCTCGTTCAAAATGGAGTTAAAGGACTTCGTCCGGCTGGCGAGCGGGCCGCGCTTGCTCACGGCCTCGGATAACACCCCGGCGATCGATTCCACATTGTCCAACCGCCTGCAAACCATCGGCCAGGGGAGCGACAGCGAAGGGATTACGTACAAGATCGCCGCGACCGTGGTGGATGTCCTGCCCAACGGCACGATTGTCCTGGAAGCCCGCAAATCGATTCGCACGAATCAGGATCTCTTCGAATATCGGCTGACCGGGCGTGTGGATCGCGGCAAGATCAAGCCCGACCGCACGGCGCGGACGGAAGACATCGCCGAGTTGCAGATCGAACGCCTGCAACGCGGCAAGATCTTCGACAGCACCAAAGTGAACTGGGGCACCCGGATTCTGGATAGCCTCTCGCCGTTTTAGCGGGCAAGAGAGCGGAGACGCGTCAATGATTCTGGACCGCTGTCGCTGGTTGTGTCTGACGTTCGCGGCGTTGCTCGCCTGCGGATCGGCGACGGTGCAGGCCAAACCGCGCTTGGAAAACATCTGCACGATTCAGGGGCAGCAGGAAGTTCGTTTGCACGGGCTCGGTCTGGTGACGGGCCTCGCGCCGGGGTCGGGGGATGGCACCAAGAGCGCCCCCACCGTACGGGCGTTGCGGGCCGCGCTCACACGCCTCAATCTGCCGGTCACGGAAGCGGAACTGAAAAACGGGGACAGCGTCGCGGTCGTCACCGTCGAGGCGACGATTCCCCGCACGGGCTTGCGACGCGGCCAGAAGATCGACGCCCGCATCAGTGCGATGGGAGCGAAGAGCCTCCGCGGCGGAACACTGCTGGCAACGCCGCTCACCTCCACGATGGTCCGCAACGATCTGATGATCGGGGTCGCCGGTGGGCTGCTGAACATTGAGGATGGAACGCGACCGACGACCGCGAAAATTCCGAACGGCGTCGATCTGCACCAGGATGTGCAGACGCTGTTCCTCACACAGCAGAAGGGACCGCTGGTCACGTTGCTGATCGATCCGAATCACGCCAGCTTCTGGACCGCCTCGGAAGTCGCCCGGGTGATCAATCAGGACCTGCGGATCGAATCGAGTGGCAAACAGTTCGCTCGACCGGTGGGGCCGAACGTCGTGGAGCTGACGGTGCCCCCGCAATACAGCGACTCCGCTGTCGATTTCATCGCCCAAGTGCTGGACATCGGCATCGACGTGCCGACGACGCAGGCCCGGGTGATTCTCAATCCGCGAACCGGGACGGTGATCGTCACCGGTGAAGTCGAAATCAGCCCGGTGATCATCGCGCACACCAACTTCAGCGTTGAAGTCGGGAATGATCCGTTAAGTCCCGCGCCGCAACCGTTTGTCGGCATGATTGAAGGCGGGCAAAGCCGGCAATCGCCGCAGCAATTGAAACAACTGGTCGAGGCGTTGAACCAGCTCCGTGTCCCGGCCGCCGACATCATTTCCATCATCCGTGAGCTGCACAATTCGGGCAAACTCCACGCCGAACTGATCGAACGGTAGTGACCTGTCACGATGTAGGGTGGGCTGTGCCCACTATCTTCCCTTGAAAGCACAGATTGGTGGGCACAGCCCACCCTACATTTCTGACGGAGAGTTCCCATGACTGCCGCGATCGCTTCCATCAGCCCGTCGACAACGCCAGATTTGCAGCCGACGTTCCAGAAAGCGTTCGCGGGCATGCTCTTCGGGCAGATGCTCAAGGCGATGCGGGCGACCGTCGGCAAGCCGGCCTATCTGCACGGCGGTCAAGCCGAAGAGATGTTTCAGCAGCAGCTCGATCAAACGATTGTGGAGTCATTATCCACAACTCACGGTGGCGATTACGTCGGAGAGCTGTACGACCAGTTCCGCCGCCAGATGAATCTGCCCGCAGAGTCATCCCAGACCTCTGATCCAGCCCATTCCGCAATCTCTATTGAACAGGCACGGTCTCGCTCGCTCGCCAATCTGGTGGAATCGTCACGCCGTGCACAACCTGGCGCAGACGGCATGGGAATCACATCCGATACCACAGGACTGACCGCTCTACTCCGAAAATAAGGAGCAGGACGATCGCTCCGTGCGCGGGAAGGACCCGGGTGTGGCTGCCGATTTCGTTCGGCTGGAGCCATCGGCATGCCTTCCGCCTGGTTGGATGAAGTCGCGCGGTTCGCGCAGGTGCTGGATCAGTCGCAGCAGGCGTTGCTCGCCGTGCTGCGCCAGCGCCGGCAATGTCTCGCCGGCAGTACCGTGCTGGAACTCGAACGCTTCAATGAAGCGGGACGGCAAGCGGCGCAGCGGTTACAAGTGCTCGGCGTCTGGCGGCAACGGCTGATTGACGACGCACAACGGGCCGGCGGTCTCGGCAATACGCTGGTCGAGTTGCTTTCCGCAGAAGCCACGCAGGAATCGGAAATCCTGCGAGGGCGATTGGTTCTGCTGCAGCGCCGATTCGCTGAAGTGCAGCGCGAAGCGTGGATTGAATGGGTCGTCACGCAGCGATCGAGCGCGTACTTCAACGAAGTGCTGGAACTGATTGCCCACGGCGGTCAGCATGCACCGGTTTACTCCGATCAGCCTTTGCGGCCTGAACCCACCACCGGCGGCATGATGCTCGACGCCGCGGCTTAGACGCCACGCCGCGCTGTACGGAGAACGTGTTTCATGTCGTTGAATGGTGCTCTGGCGGTTGCCGCTCGATCGTTGGAAACGTTTTCGCTTGGCATTCAAGTCGCCGGGCATAACATTTCCAATGCGTCGTCGCCGGGGTACGTCCGCGAAACGCTGTACACCGAAACCCTCGCCCCGTATTCCCAAGGCGGCGTGATGATCGGCGGGGGCGTGATCGCCACCGGCGTCCGCCAGAGCATCGATTCGTATCTCGAATCGCGGATCTACGGCGCGAACACCGATTTCTCCGCCGCCAGTCTGCGCAGCACGGCCTTTCAACAACTGCAGACCGCCTTGCAGGAACTCGGTGATCAGGACCTGTCGACGAGCCTGAACAAACTCGTCGCCGCGGTGAACGCCACGGCCAATCAGCCGGATGATCCGGCGCTGCGCTCCGCTGTGATTCAGCAGGGACAGCAATTCGTCACCGACGTACAGAAGCTCCGCGGACGCCTGGATCAGATCCGCTCCGCCTTCTCCGATCAGATGTCGAGCCTGGTGAGCGAAGCCAACTCGCTCCTGGGAACGGTAAACGATCTCAATGTGAAGATTACGCAGCTGGAAGCGAACGGTCTCAATCGCAACGATGCCGGCGGGCTGCGTGTTCAGCGATTGAACGCGCTCAATCGTCTGTCGGAGATCATTCCGATCCGCGTGCAGGAGTTCCCCTCGGGGGCCGTCGATGTCCATACGGGATCGGATTACCTGCTGCTCGCCGGTCACCAGCAGCAATTGCAGGCTGTCCTCGCACCGACGGACGACGGCGTCGCGGAAGTCAATGTGCAGCTTTCGTCGACGCGGGCCACGCTGGCAGCGTCCGGCGGGGAACTCGGCGGCCTGATTCAGGCGCGCGACACCATCATGACCGGCTTCATCGACCAGCTCGATCGATTCGTCGGTGCGGTTGTGCAGCAGTTCAACCAGATCCATTCCAGTGGCGAAGGGCTCGTCGGACTGACCGATGTCACTGCGACGAACTTCGTCAACAGCACCACGGCCGACCTGAACGCGGCCAGATTGCCATTCTCCGTTCAGAACGGGCACTTCGAGCTGAAGGTCCGCAACACGCAAACCGGCGAAGTGATCGTCACCGACGTGCCGATCGATCTCGATGGCGCCGGCGGCGACATGTCGCTGGAAGATCTGCGAACCGCGCTCAATAACATCGATCATGTGAACGCGAGCATTACCAATGAAGGCAAGCTGCGGATCACGACGGACAGTGGTTACGAAGTCCGTTTCGCGCATGACACCAGCGGCGTGCTCGCGGCGCTGGGCGTCAACACGTTCTTTACGGGCAGCACGTCCGGCAACATTGATGTGAACGTGCGTGTGGTGCAGGATCAGCGGCTGTTCGCCAGCGGGCAGGGCGGCGGCCCCGCGGACAACTCGAACATCCTCGCGCTCGCCCAGTTCATCGATAAGCCGGTGAGCCAGCTCAACGGCATCAGTATCGATCGATTCTACACGCAGCTCGTCGGCAACACGGCTCAGTCCGCCGCGGCGGAGGAAGCCTTGAGCACGGGCTACCTTAACTTTCGCGATTCGTTGAAAACGCAACGTGAGCAAACCTCGGGGGTCAGCCTCGACGATGAAGCCATTCGCATCATGAACCTGCAGCACAACTACCAGGCCGCGGCCCGCATTGTTTCCACGATTGACCAATTACTGAACGTGTTGTTGCAGATGTAGGGTCCGCTGTGCGGACCACGGCGGAGAGAAGATGGTCCGCACAGTGGACCCTACGTAAACTGCAGATGCAACGTGTTGGATCGTACGCCATGAGTATTCCCTCACTGCTGCCCGGGCGTGTGCCGTTGTCGCTGGCGACATCGCGGCTTGCGTCATCGATTCAGCAGGGACAATTTCAACTACAGCGATTGCAGGACCAGTTGAGTTCCGGCAAGCGCTTCGTCCTGCCATCCGATGCCCCGACCGCGGCAACTCAGACGCTCGCCTTGCAAAAGCTCGATGAACGCCGGGCCGCGTTTCAGTCAAATATTCAGATCACGCAGGGTTATCTCACCGCCACCGATCAATCGCTGGCGGCCTTCGGTGAAACCTTGAACACGGCCCGTGGAATTGTGCAGGCCGGACTCGGTGACCAGACGACTTCGGTAGAACGCCAAGGCCTCGCGCAGGAGGCGGCGTCGTTAATTCAATCCGCGCTGCTGTCCGCGAATACGTCTTACAACGGGCGTTATCTCTTCGGAGGGTCTTACAGCGATCGCCCGCCGTTCGAGGTCCGCTCCGATGGCACGATTCGATTCAATGGCGACGATCACACCATCGACACCTTCGCCGACTTCGGCTTTCAGCTTGCCGGCTCCGTCGACGGCGGCAGCGATCTCCGTTCGTTCTCGCCGACGGTCACTGCGGACCTGAACCCCGCCCTTACCTTGAACACGCGATTGGACTCGCTGAACGGCGGCGCCGGCGTGGGCTTGCAGTCGATTGTCGTCACACTGGAAGACACGCCGACAACCGTGCAGAAGACCGTGGACCTCTCCGGCGCACAAACCCTGCAGGACATCAAGTCGAAGCTCGAAAGTGCCTTTGCGGCGGAAGCGATCACGCTCACCGTGGCAATTGACCCCGTCAGCAAGAACGGGCTGCAGCTGACGCCGTCCGCGGGGACGGTTGCCGTCGCAGACGTCGGAAATGCGCGCACCGCCGCAGAGCTCGGAATCCGCTCGGCTCCCGTCGCGACCTTGTCCGGCATCGATTTGAATCCCCCGATCAACTTGTTTACCCGCGTCGCCGACTTGAACGGCGGCAACGGGATCGGTGCGACTGCCGGCACCGGATTACGCATTGAACACGCCGGGCAGGTGAAGGTCGTGGACCTCGATGGTGCGGTTACCGTCCAAGATCTGTTGAACCGCATTCGGGCGGCAGATCCGGATGTCGTCGCGGAAATCTCATCGTCCGGGAATGGTCTGCGTGTCGTCAGTCGACTGAGCGGTGCGACGTTTTCGATCGGGGAGAACGGTGGCACCAACGCCGCCGCACTCGGCCTGCGAACATTCACCGGATCGACAACGCTCGCCGAACTCAACCTGGGTGCGGGCGTGCCCGACCTCACGGCGAACACGCTTAACATCACCCGTCGAGATGGCACCACTGCGCAGATCAGCCTTGCGGGCGCGAAGACCGTTCAGAACGTGCTCGACAAGATCAACGCGGTCGATCCCGGGCATCTCGTCGCGAGCTTGAAGACCACCGGCAATGGCATCGCGCTGACCGATGACTCGGGAGCCGGGCCGCTGACGGTCGACGATGTCGCTCTCGGTCGGGCGCTCGGCCTGAACGGAACGGAGAACACCGGTGCGACCGGCGTGCTGAACGGCGCGGATGTCAACAAGCGGCAGGCGGGAGGCGTGTTGTCGCTGCTGATTTCGCTGCAGAAAGCCTTGGAGGCGAACGATCAGCCCACGTTGTCCCGCCTGACCGGCCAGTTTGACACCGAAGCCAAACGGATGGCCGTTTTGCGAGGTGATGTCGGCAGCCGCCAGAAGACCCTGAACGATGTCAGCAACCATCACGACGACGCCCAGATTCAGGTGAAGCAATCCCTTTCCGAGCTCTTCGAGACGGATTACGCTGAGACAATCACGCTCTTCCTGCAACAGCAGCAGGCAATGGAAGCCGCGATGCAGGTGTCCTCGCAGGCGATGAAGCTGAGCGTGCTGCAGTACCTGTGATGGTGTAAGTGCTGTTTCTGTTTCGAGTTGTGGTTTGTTTCTTTCCGCCAAACCGTTTCCGGCTGTGGGAGCGAAACCACGCTCGGCTAAGAAGTTTCGTCCTGCGGTTGAACCCGCTGTGACGGATCGCTATTCTTACCCGTTCCTACCCGCGGCGCGGATTGCCGTTTCGTCGGGGAACTGTAAACATCTTCGACCTCCGCGCTCGTCTGGCTGCGGTGCGGTCTTGCTGTTTTGTGAATGAGGTGCGTTCGTGACTGTCGGACAGAAAACCACATTTTTGAATGCCGCCGATCTCGAGGGGCCGCGGAAGCCGGACTGGTACATCGTCGACGGTGACGGCCAGACGGTCGGCCGCCTCGCGACCCAGATCGCGACGGTCCTGATGGGCAAGCACCGCCCGGACTACACCCCGCACGTCAACGGCGGCGATTTCGTCGTCGTCGTGAATGCTGACAAGGTGCGGTTCATCGGCGGGGACATGGTTCACCCGCGGCATCCGTATCACAGCACCAAGATGAACCGCAAAGAATACGAGTGGTACACCGGCTTCAACAGCGGTCAGCGGCAAATCACCGCGATCAACCTCTGGGAACGCAAGCCGACCGAGATTCTCCGGCTCGCCGTCAAGCGGATGCTGCCCAAGAACGCCCTTGCCCGGCACATGCTCGACCGGTTGAAGCTGTTCGTCGGCGACCAGCACCCGCATCAGGCGCAACAGCCGCAAGCCTGGCCGGAACATCTCCAGGCCAAGTAAGTTTTGCTTGACTCCGTTCCCGTTCCTGTTCCTGAACTCCCTCTCGTCCACGAGACTGTCGATGAGCGATCTGAATCTGAATGCTGATCCGAACGCGACCGAAGCCGCTCCGCAGCTGAACTTTTCCGGAGCCGGTGACGCCGCTGCTGCGGCTCCCGTCGTGGAAGCCGCCCCGGTTGTGATCCGCGGAAAGCTGGATCGTTTCGGCACCGCCTGGGGCACCGGTCGTCGTAAGACGTCGGTCGCGCGGGTTCGCGTCGGTGCCGGCAAAGGGCAGTTTATTGTCAACGGTCGTCCGCACACGGCTTACTTCTGTGTCGAACGCGATCGGATGATGGTCGAACAACCGCTGCGAGCGGCCGACAAACTCGGCAGCGTTGATGTCAACGTCACCGTCGAAGGCGGCGGAACGACGGGGCAAACCGGGGCAATCATCCTCGGCCTGGCCCGTGCTCTGGAAGCACTGAACCCGACGTTGCACCGCACGCTGGGCGAGCAGGGCTTCCTCACCCGCGACAGCCGCATGGTGGAACGCAAGAAGTACGGGTACAAGAAAGCCCGTCGCAGCTTCCAGTTCTCGAAGCGCTGATCGTTTCGACTTAGCTATGTGATTCAAGAACGCCCTGTTGAATTCGATTCGACAGGGCGATTTCTTTTTCCCCGTAGATGCATCGCGCTGCCTGAACCGATATCGTCAAGCATGCGCTGATCTTCTCGCTGTCGGCCCGCCCGCCTGATCCGAATCGTGCGACTATGCCTCAGACCGGCATCTATCACGACCTCATTCAACCCGACGTGCGCATCATGCTCACGGAGGACGATCGGGAAGGGCTGCGCGTCTTCGGAGAGGCACTTTACCCGGTGGTCATCGCGGAAGTCCTCGATGGGCTCTCCCCGGATGAAGCGTGGAAGGTTATCGGCGGGTGCACCGTCGAGCGGCAGGCGGAGATCTTCGAGTTCATCGAGCCGCATCAGCAAATGGAACTGGTGCAGTCGATCGACCGGCAGCAGCTCTCCCGGTTGATCGAAGTGATGTCGTCCGATGACCGCGTCGATCTCTTGTCGCACATGGATGAGGAGCAGGTGGAGCAGTTGCTCCCGCTCATCGCGCAGGCCGAACGTGAAGACATCCGCCGGCTGCTGTCGTATGACGAGGACTCGTGCGGTTCGATCATGACGACCGAGTATGCGTCACTGCCGGAGCATCTCTCGGTTCGTGATGCGCTGGAACGGTTGCGACAACAGGCGCCGGACCGCGAGACGATCTATTACATCTTTATCTGCGATGAAGCGCGGCATCTGCACGGCGTGATCACGCTCCGGCAACTGATTCTGGCGCGGCCGACACAGTCGCTCGATGCGGTGATGCGCCGTGATGTCATCGCGGTGCGGGTCGACGAGCCGACAGAGAACGCCGCGCGTGAGCTGGGCCGTTTCGACTTGCTCGCGCTCCCGGTGGTCGACGAAGAACAGCGTCTTGTCGGCATCATCACGCACGACGACGTGCTCGACCTGGTGCAGGAAGCCGCTGAGGAAGATGCGTATCGTCAGTCCGCGATGGAACCCCTGGAAAACAGCTATTTCTCGACGCCGATTTTAACCATCGCCCATAAGCGCGGCGTGTGGCTGTTGGCGTTGTCGGTGATGTCCCTCGTGACCGCTGCCGTGGCCCGGGCGTTTGAAGCCGTGGGTGATCGGCACAGCTGGATGGAATGTTTCTACCCGCTGGTGTTGGCGAGTGGCGGGAACACCGGCTCGCAATCCGCGACGCTCATCATTCGTGCGATGGGGTTGTCGGAACTCTCGAAGCAGGAACGGCGGCAGGCGCTGTGGCGGGAATTGTGCACGGGATTGATTCTCGGCGGGGCGCTGGGCCTGTTCATCTTTATCGCCGTGCAGCCGTTGTTCGGACACTCGCCGTTGGAAGCCGCGGTGGTTGGAACCACCATTGCCGTCGTGGTCACGATGGGCGCCTTCACCGGGTCCTATCTGCCGATGATTTTCGAGCGTCTCGGCATGGACCCCGCGGTGATGAGCAATCCGCTGATCGCGTCGCTGAGCGATATGTTCGCCACCGCGATCTATTTCACCGTGGCGATCATTCTGCTGGAGCAGTTTTTCTTCTGATCCTCAAGAAATCCCGTCGCTCGCGCTCCGGACTGAGATCGGAAGATTTTCCTCCGCGACGGGAAGCTGCACGATGAACGTGCTGCCCTGACCAAGCTGGCTTTGCACTTTCACCGATCCGCCGAACATCTGGCAGAGATGTTTGACGATCGCGAGACCCAGTCCGGTCCCGCCCATTTCGCGCGAGCGGGCTCGGTCGATGCGGAAGAATCGCTCAAAAATCCGCGTCTGGTATTCTTTCGCGATTCCCACGCCGGTGTCTTCCACCGCGATGGTGATCAGGCCCTGCTGTTGACTGCATCGGACCGTGACACGACCGCCGGCCGGGGTGTGATTGAGGGCGTTATCGAGCAGGTTGTCGATGATCGTCCGCAGGCCATCGTCGTCGGCCATTCCTATTAACGATTCCCCCGTGCCTTCGCCGCGAAGCTGAATCTGCTTGGTACCGGCGACCGCCTGGTGCGCGTCGATGCTCGTCTGCACGATCCGCGTCACATCGGTCGGAATCACCTCGTAGGTATGTTCGTTCGTCTCCATCCGGGCGAGCGCGATCAGGTCGAGAATGAGGGTGTGCAAACGATCGGATTGCTCCACGATGCGCTGGACAAAGTGCCGGTTGCTGTCCGCGTCTTCGAGGCCGCCTTCCAGCAACGTATCCGCGTAGGCAGCGATGGAGCTCAGCGGCGTCTTCAGCTCGTGGGAGACGTTCTGCACAAACTCGCGACGCAGGTTTTCCAGGCGGCGCAGCTCGGTGATGTCGTGCATCACCAGCACCGCGCCGGAACAGGGCTCACCGTTGAAGCGTGTCGCGGTGACAGCCAGCACCGACTGCGTGCGTGCGACTTCTATCTCCGTCTTATCACACAAATTCCCGGCCAAGACATCATTCACAAGTTGATGCAACTCCGTCTGCCGCACCGCTTCCCAGAACGGGCGGCCAACAATGTTTTGCGGGCGAAGGTCCAGCAACCGGACCGCCGCCTGATTGGCCAGCAGAATCTGTTGATCGCCATCAATCGCCATGACGCCTTCGACCATCGCGCTCAGCACCGCTTCGAGACGGTGATGACTTTCGGCTGCCTGCAGGCGTTGTTCCTGCAAGTCCTGAATGCGGCTGGTCAGCTGTCGGCTCATCGAGTTAAACGACTGGGCCAGCGTGCCGATCTCGTTGCGGCTATGAATCGGCACATCCCCCGGGAATTGTCCCGCGGCGATGGCCTCCGCGGCCTTGGTCAACGTGTCCAACGGTTCCACGATCCGACCGACGAAGACATACGCAATCACAATCGCACAGAGCGCGAAGACGGCGACAATCACCCAGATCCGTAACGTCGCTCTCCACAACGCACGCTGAAGATGAGTCGTCGGAAACGCCGCACGGATTTCATGGGCCGGGGAGGCGCTCGGGGGCGCGGACTTTCGATAGATCATCCACTGCTGTCCGTCGGGCGATGTGAAATGGTCGATTTCCCAGCGGTATTCATCCGCACGGCCTGCCTTTGTCAGAAAGACCGGCAGATCGTTGTCGAGCTGCTTCTGTTCGTCGGGCCAGAGCAGCGTACCGTCGCGGTCGAAGATCACTATGTGCGAAGCGCGACGGCGTTGCAGCGTATCCAGCAGGTCGACGGGAAGTTCAGCGGCAGAGGATTCTGGCGTCGACGAAAGCACGGCGAGGATTGTATCGACGTCTTCTCGTAACCGCTGTTCCACCTGCTGTAACGCGATTTCTTCGTAGCGCTGTGAAAGCAGCAGAAAAAAGGCGACGGCGATGCCGACGGTGAGACCGCAGGACACGAGCAGTACGCGCCAGAACAACTGCGAAGACAACATTCCCGGTCACCTGCCGTCGAATTGCGGAGTGGCTTTCGAGTTTCTTATGCTACATCGCGGGAAAGGGGCGTGCATCTCGTCCCCTCATCCGCGGATGGAAATTCGACAAGTGTGATTTTCAGGAGAAGCTCCGATGAAATTCTGGTTAACACTGGGCGTCTTGAGCCTGTGCAGCGCGTTCGCGATCGCCGCAGAAACGGTGGACCTCAAGGTTGGTGACAAAGCCCCGACGTTCGAAGCGCTGGATGACACCGGCAAGCCGTGGAAGTCGTCGGAACACGTCGGCAAGAAGGTGGTGGTGGTCTACTTCTACCCCGCGGACATGACGGGCGGCTGCACGAAGCAGGCGTGCGGTTTCCGTGACAAGCTCGGCGAACTCTCGAAGAAGGGGATCGAAGTCGTTGGCGTCAGCGGCGACACGGTGAAGAGTCACCAACTCTTCAAGCAGGAACACGACCTCACGTTCCCGCTTCTGGCGGACACCGAAGGCAAGGTCGCGGCAGCGTTTGGCGTGCCGGTCACCCCGGGTGAAAAGAAGGTCAATGCGAAGTTCAAGACCGGCAAGGAAGAAGTGCTGATTCGTAACGTGACCACGAAACGGTGGACGTTCATCATCGACAAGGATGGCAAGATCGCCCACAAGAACACCGAGGTCGCAGCTGCCGAGGATCCGCAGGCTGTGCTCGACGCCGTGGAAAAGCTGCAGAAATAAGTGCCGCTACTCGGACGCCCAGGGACTGCAGTCCCTGGGCTGTTCCGCGAATCCCCGCAACAGTTCCCCGGCAACCGCCTGCGGGCAGGACCAGACGAGAAAGAACATCGCCTCGCGCGCAATGCGTTCCGCGGGATGACCGGTAACAAAGCCCGCCCCCTTGCTGGCGGTGAGCAGCGCCTGCGAAAGTTGCAGGGCCAGCGTTGTGGAGCGCAACCGCAATGACTCCGCGGTGTGCGGGCCTGATGAATCCGCCTGGGCGGTGTTGAGAATGTCGTCCCGCAGCGTGCGCAATGTCTCTCGCCAGGTCTGCTTGATGACGTCAAATTCCTCGCGGCCTGCCGTGATGCGATCCAGGTGATCCCACGCGGACAGCGCATGCCCGGTCGCGATGGCGGAGGTCATCAACGATCCTGCACCGCCTCCGCCCATCGCTTTCAGAACCTGCGCGACCGGACCGGCAATGAGGTCGTCGAAGGCGATGGGCACATCCCGCAGCTCAATGCCCCCGGTCTGCGATCCACTCAGCGCGAGCAGTGACAGCGGCGCACCCCGTTCCACGCCCGGCGACTTCGTATCGAGCGCGAACAAGATCTGATTGCCATCGTCGAGCGTGGCGCCGGCGACAATCACGTCCGCTTGTGGGGATCCGGTGACCCACGGAATGCTGCCGGTGATGCGGTAACCGTTCGCCTCAGGGATCGCATGGACCGCCGGTGTCGTCCAATGCTGTCGCGACGTCGTCAGATGCGAGATGCCGACGGTCGCGAACGTTGATCCCTCTGCTAACCGCGGCAACCATTTCAGTCGCAGGTCCGTGGGTGCCTTTTCGAGTCGCTGAATCGCGGCGAGAAATTGCGTCCAGATGAACGCCGTGGTCAGATGGCCGCGCGACAACTCCATTCCCGCGGCCAGTAATTCCACTGGCGTCCACGCTTCACCGCCGTGTTCGCGCGCGATGCCCCACCGCGTGCCGCCGTCGTCGACGAGATCACTCCACGTCTCGGCGGGCCAGGCGGTTTCATCCGTGACGCCAAGTTCACGCCATTTGTTGCGCAGCGGCTTGACTGCGTAACCAACCTTGTCCGCGTTCACGGCAGCAGTTCCAGAAAGCCGCGGATCTCACCGGCGGCGTGAAAGTCCCCGACGCGTTCGGCGACGGTGAGCCCCTGCTGTCCGATGGTCCGTGCCGTCTCCGTATCACCCGATTCGGCTAACGCCTGCGCGTGACGGAACCACGCGGGAACGTAGTCCGGGAATTCGCGATGGATCGACTCGAATCGATTCCACGCCGCGGGGTACTCACCCGCTTTCACCAGTTCGTTAGCGAGCCCGTAATGCAGGAACACATCCGACGGGTCTTCCGCCAGCATTTTTTCTAAAGCGGCGCGGCGGCTCATCTCTCGGGCGTCCTCAAGGCGGAAGTCGTGTGCCAGCCCGGCGGGTCGGCGACAGCTCTCATTGTGCGAGAACCGCTGCAAATCGCACAACCAACCGGTTTGAACTTGAGCGGAGTTTCCCTGAAAAGCGGGATTTTGCGGGAAGTTCCCGGCGGTCGGTCGCATTGTCTTTGCCATCACTCCCAACTGCCCCCCTTGGCACCCTTCGATTAGGAAAGCTGTGCACCACCCCTCTCCACCTCTCAAGCGCTCCTGACCGGCCAGTCGATTCTCCCGGAGACGGAGAAGGATGGAGCGCCCTCCGGGTCAACGAAGGATCGTGGCGATCGCAGCAGCACCAACGTACACCCCGAGCGGCCCGCGAGCAGACCTTCCTATGAAACACCGGCTGATGTCATTTTTAATCTGCGGTCTCGTCGCCTCGACCATCTCGGTCGGGTTCGCTGCCGAAGACCAGCGTGAGACGCCGCTCGTGCGCGCCGTCAAACGCGCTGCGCCCTCGGTCGTCAACATTCACACGGAAAAGACGACCGTCGAACGCGACACCGTCTTCAACACCGGCTCCAGCAAACCCCGCAAAGTCAACGGGATGGGCACTGGTGTGGTGATTGACGAACGGGGCTACATTGTCACGAACTACCACGTCATCGCAGACGTCGATCTGATCCGCGCGACGTTCGAAGACGAAACCCAGGCCAGCGCTACTGTCGTCTCGTTTGATCGCGATCACGATCTGGCGTTGATCCGTGTGAACCTGAACAAGCCACTGAAAGTCATGCCGTCGGGGACATCGTCAGACCTGATGCTCGGCGAAGACGTGATCGCCGTCGGCAACGCCTTCGGTTACAGCCACACGGTCACCAAAGGGATCATCAGCTCCCTCGGCCGCGATGTCGAAGTCAACGATACGCAGTCTTACAAGAACCTGATCCAGACCGATGCGAGCATCAACCCCGGTAACAGCGGCGGGCCGTTGCTCAATTTGAACGGGGAAGTGGTTGGGATCAACGTCGCGATTCGTGCCGGGGCTCAACGCATCGGCTTCGCGATTCCGATTGATGACGCCCGCCGGATCGTTGCCCGGCTCATCAGCGTGGAGCAGCTCAACCACAACTACCACGGTCTGGTCGCGAAAGATCATAAAGCCGGGGCGACGCGGAAGCTGATCGTCGACAGCGTCCTTCCGGAAAGTCCCGCCGCGAAAGCGGGTCTCAAATCAGGCGACGTGGTGGTGAAACTTAGCGATCGCGAAATCGTCGACGCCGTCGACTGGGAACGGGCCTGCCTCGATCGTCGGACGGACGAACCGCTGACCGTCGTCGTTCGCCGCGGCGAGAGCACGGAAAATCTGCAGCTGGCGTTGGCGCCCTACATCGGTGGCCGCAGCCGCGTGCAGCCGGAAATCATCGCCCGGGCGAACAATGACACGAACGAGCCGGACCGGTTCTGGCGCGTGCTCGGAATCCGTGTCGCCAC
>DASRYX010000396.1:0-3293 GCA_035686985.1 Planctomycetaceae bacterium
CGGGGAACGCATTGACGGATGGGTGTCGATGGCTTCCAGGACTTCGGCTGGAAATTTGAGCCGTTTCTCTTCGCCGAGGATCCGACGCCCGGCGGTTTCGATCGCGTGGAGTTCATCCCGTAGCGGAGCAATTTCGGCCGCCCATTCACGCTGCGCCTTTTCGAAGTTATCCAGCGCGCTGCCTGAGGCGACGGGGCGCTTGTCCTGCAGGGTAATCCCCGAGAAAAACGCCTGCAGCTGGTAGAAATCGGACTGCAGCAGCGGATCAAACTTGTGGTCATGACATTGCGCACAGCCGATCGAAATGCCAAGGAACGCTGAGCCGACGTTGCCGGTCAGATCATTCAGCGCGGCCTGTCGCGCGAGCAGCACATCGGACGCATTGCTTTCATCGGGCCACATGCGGTTGTACCCGGTCGCCGCGAGGGCTTCCGGGCTGCCGGGGTTGATCTCATCGCCGGCGAGTTGTTCCGCGATGAACTGCTGGTACGGCATGTCCCTGTTGAACGCGCGAATCACATAATCCCGGTACTTGTAGGCCAGCGGCCGCGTGGGGTCGGCGTTGAAACCGGCGGTCTCGGCGAAGCGGACGAGATCGAGCCACACACGGCCCCACGTTTCACCGTAGCGGGGACTGTCCAGCAACCGATCGACAACGCGGTCGTAGGCATCGGGAGCGGTGTCTTCCAGAAAAGCTTGCACTTCGTCCGGCATTGGTGGCAGACCGGTGAGATCGAAGGTCACCCGGCGCAACCACGTCGTTTTGTCCGCGTCCGGAGCAAAGGTCAGCCCGCGGGCTTCCAGTCGCGAAAGGATCAGCGCATCGAGCGGTTGCCGGACGCGCTCGGGCGACTTCAGAGCGGGAATCGCCGGTCGCACCATCGGCTTTGACGCCCACCACTCCGGCTTCGCGGCTTCCGGCTCGTCACCGAAGGTGCTCGCCGATGTCACGAAAACGGCGGCAATCCATGCCGAAGCGTGAATGTAACTCACGGCGGAGAAAAGAGTTCTTTCGCGGAGCACGGCAGGATCCCAATTCTCTGTCGGTAATAGAGCGCGCAATTTCATCGCGGCTTTGGACACCTCATTATAAGATCGGCACGCGTCGATACCAGCGCGAGAATTGAATTGGTGTTTTTTTGTGCGCATGATGTGCCGTTGCTGTCGGCGGCGAGGGCGTTATACTGACAGTTTCGTGGCTGCCGACGGTGAACGTCAGGCGGGTCCGACATCAGGTTTCAGGGTGAGGCGGGTGATGAGCGAAGTCCCGGTGCCCGTGGACGTGAAGTCCCTTTTGCAGAATCGGAATGCAATGCAGGTGGAAGAACTGACGCAATTGAAGAAGTCCCTGTCGACGGAACAGGTGGCCCAGACACGGATCGAGCTGGAAGCGTTGATTCGTGAAGCCGAAGCGGGCGGCACCCCGGTCGGACAGACAACCCGCGCCGGTGTCGGCGCTTACCTGCTCGGTCAGCACAAGATCGCCGACCGGTTGCTGTCGCAAGTAACCAACGACGCCGCCGGTCTGTATGTCCACGGCCTGGTCTACATGGCGCTGGAAAAATTCAAAGAAGCCGAAGCGAAGTTTGCCGCCGCGGGCAAAGCCGGCTTCGATGCCATTGAATGCTCGCTGAAGCGCGCCGGGGCCATCCGCCTGCAGAACCGGCTCGATGACGCGGAACAGACACTCCGCAGCACCGGGACCGAAGGGGCCCGCCGCGCCGAGTATTCCTATCAGATGGGCGCGATCCTCTCTGACCGCGGCGACACCTACGGCGCGATTGAATACTTCGAACGTGCGGTCGACATGGACCCGCATCACACGCAGGCGCTCTTCCGCCTGGCCAGTGAAAATGCCCTCCACGGCAACGACAACGAAGCCGTGCGATTCTACGAACAATGTCTCAGCAAGCCGCCCTACCACATCGGTGCGCTGATCAATCTCGGTCTCCTGTACGAAGACCGCGGGAACTACCCGGCCGCGGCGTTCTGCTTCCGACGCGTCCTCAGCTTCGACCCGGAGCACGAACGCGCCCGGATGTATATGAAGGACATTGAAGCCACGCAGGAAATGTTCTTCGACGATGATTCGGCGAAGAACGAAGCGCGGCTGGCGCAGCTGCTGAGCCGTCCAGTCACCGATTTCGAACTGTCGGTCCGCAGCCGCAACTGCCTTGCCGGCATGAACATCATGACGCTGGGCGATCTCACCAAGGTGACGGAAGCCGATCTCCTTGGCGGAAAGAACTTCGGCGAAACGTCGCTGGTCGAGATTCGCGACCTGATGCAGCAGCACGGACTGCGTGTCGGCCAGAATCTCACGCCGGCAAAGCCCAAGGAAGGCGCCGCGGCCTGGAGCGGTCCCGGAGCCGGCGTTGGCGCGACGCTCGGGTTCCTGCAGACGCCCGATCTCTCGCCGCAGGAACAGGCGCAGCTCGCGCGGCCGACGTCCGATCTCAATCTGTCGGTCCGTGCTCGCAAGTGCATGGCGCGACTCGGCATCACCACGCTCGGGGAACTCGTGCAGCGCACGCCCGACGAACTGCTCGCGACGAAGAACTTCGGCGTGACCTCGCTGAACGAAATCCGTCAGCAGCTGGCGGAAAACGGCCTCAAGTTGCGAAACGACTGAGTTCGTCAGCTCATCAGTGCTCACCAGCCCGGAGCGCGAGCGACGGGTCTTCTGTTCAAGGAAGACTCCCGTCGCTGGCGCTCCGGGCTGGTTGTCTTTGAGCCCTACACGTCGCCGACCAGTTCGCGGATCGGCTCACCGGTTTCGACAAGATACAGCGGTCGCCCAGCGCGATCGGGAAACGCTGTGCGGCGGCCGTCGATTCCCAGGTGGTGATAAATCGTCGCTGCGACATCTTCCGGTGTCACGGGTCGATCGGTGACATAGGAACCGTGCTCGTCCGACGCGCCGACCACACGGCCGCGCGGCAGGTCGCCGCCCCCCATCAGCACGCTGAAAGCGTGGCCCCAGTGATCGCGGCCGGCGTCGGAGTTCATCCGCGGCGTGCGGCCGAACTCACCCATGGCGACGATCAAGGTTTTCTCGTAGAGCCCACGATCAATCAGGTCGCGCACCAGCGCGGCCAAGGCGCGATCGAACGGCGGCAACAGCAGCTTGCCGCCCACCGCCGTGGCATGCCGATTCGCTGAGCCATGATGATCCCACGGCTGTGTGTTGACGGTGACGAAGGTCACGCCGCGCTCTACCAGACGGCGGGCGAGGAGGGCGCTTTGTCCGAACTCATGCCGTCCATAAGCATCACGGGTGGCGGGCGCTTCGG
>DASRYX010000397.1:0-21466 GCA_035686985.1 Planctomycetaceae bacterium
GGTCCACGCCGAGGACGTGGAACATCGTGTGATGGATGTCCGCGGGAGTGACCGGGCGGTCTTGCGGGGCTTCGCCGAGACGGTTCGTCGACCCGACAATCTGGCCGCCTTTGACGCCGCCGCCGCCCATCAGGCAGAACATCGCGTTGCCCCAGTGATCGCGGCCGGGCGTGCCCATGCTCATCGGGGCACCGCCGTTGCCGCCGTCGTTCATTCGCGGGGTGCGACTGAATTCGCCGCAGAGCATGACCAGCGTCTTGTCATAGAGACCGCGCTGGCTGAGATCATCAAACAATGTTGCTACCAGCGAGTCGACGATCGGCAGCAGTCGTTCATAGCTGCCTTTGAGATCCCAGTGGTGATCCCAGCCGCCGAGATGCACGGTGACCATCGTCGAACCGGCTTCAACCAGCCGCCGGGCGAGCAGGGTGCTCTGTCCCCACGTGTGGCGGCCATAGCGATCGCGCATCCGCGGATCTTCTCCACCGATGTCGAACGCCTTCCGGGCGGCGTCTCCGGCGACCATGTCGTAGGCCTGCCGATCGAAGCGGTTCATGGATTCGAGCATGCCGGAGTTGTCGACGTCACGCCTCAGCCGGTCGAACTGCTTCGCGAGGGTCGTGCGGTCTTCCAGTCGCTGAATGGTCATCCCGCCGGGCAACTGCATGTTGCTGACTTGGAAATTCGAGGCGTTCGGGTCGCCATCGGTCTCAAAGGGATTGGACGAAACTCCCAGATAGTTGCCACCGAAATAGCCTGGCCGCAGGCCGATGCTGGAGGCGTAGGGCACCGCTGCATGGGCCGGCATGCCGGGTCGCCTCGGCCCTGTCAGCTTGGACGCAATCGCACCGACGAACGGATACTTGCCCTGCGTGTCGGCGCCGCTGGCGCCGCCGCGACCGGTGAGCATGTAATGCCCGCCGGTGAAATGGTCGCCCTGATTGTGATACAGCGAGCGAACGATCGAGAACTTGTCCGCGCACTGGGCCTGCTTCGGGTAGAGTTCGGTAATCTCCATCCCGGCAACATTCGTGCGGATCGGGTTCCACAAGCCGCGGTATTCCGCCGGGGCCTGCGGCTTCATGTCGTACATGTCCATGTGACCGGGCCCGCCGTCGAGCCAGATCAGGATAATGGACGTGTCTTTGGCGGAGGTGCCGAGCGACTGCGACTCTTCCTTCGCCCGCAGAATCTGCGGCAAGCCGACGGACGCCATCCCGGCGAGGCCGAGCTGCACGAAGTTGCGGCGCGAGACGCCATCGCAATACCGCCGCGTCTCTCCCATCTCGACCCGGAACATCCGTTCTCTCCCGCTGCGTGGACCCATCAACGAATGCTAATCTTAATCGGCGGGAGGGCAGGGCGTCAAACCGAAACATTTGTGCGGCCCGGACGAAATCCGGCAGCCGACACCGAGAATACCGTTTAGCCGCGACGCGCCAGCCGAGCGCGGCGGGGAATCGGTCATCCGGAAGCGCTCCCCTGCGGGTCGCGGCTAAACGGCGTGATGTCACACCACGGCCCACGGCATCGGTTCGCCGCGGAGGCCGGCGTTGAGGTTCTGCACGGTCATGTCTTCCATGCGACGGCGGGTGCGGTTCGCGGCGCTGCCCAGGTGCGGGGCGATGACCACGTTGTCGAGTTTCAGCAGCGGATGATCGCGCGGCAAGGGTTCCGGAGCCGTCACATCGAGGGCCGCAGCGGCGATCTGTCGGGTCTGCAAAGCGGCGAGCAGGGCGTCATGATCGACCACCGCGCCGCGGGCGACGTTCACGAGAATCCCCGTCGGCTTCATCAGCGACAGTTCCCGGGCCCCGATCAGATTCGTCGTCTCTTTGGTCAGCGGGCAGTTCAGTGCGACGAAATCACTGCGTGACAGGAGCTCGTCCAGTGACGCATACGTCACACCGAGTTCGCGTTCGGCGGCTTCGTCCCGGTGGCGGTTGTGATACAGAATCGGCATATCGAACGCGCGGGCCCGTTTCGCCACCTGCTTGCCGATGCGGCCGAGACCGATGATGCCCAGTGTACTTCCGGTGACTTCGTAGCCGATCATGAACGCCGGGTCGTAATGCTTGAACGCCGCCGACCGCGCGAACTTGTCACCGCTCACGACGTTCCGGGCAGTGGCGAGCAGCAGGGCCATCGTCATGTCGGCTGTCGCGGCGTCGAGACATCCCGGTGTGTTGCCGACACGAATCCCCCGCGCCAGCGCTGCGGCACAATCAATGTGATCGACACCGACACCATGATTGCTGATGACCGTCAAATGCGGGGCCCGATCCATCAGCGGACCATCGACCCGCGGATGACCGTAGGTGATGAACGCCACCGCGTGCGACAACGCTGTTGAGGACGCGCTGTCATCCCACTCGAGAATTTCATACCGGTTGCCGAGCATCTCGCGCAGACTGGGCGGGAGACCGTCGGCCATGATCGGGATCGGAGCGCTACTCATGGTTGCAGATCACACCAGATAGGGAGCGAGTATCGGCACCTACGGCTTGGCGTTCTTGTCTTCGGGTTTGACGAGCTTCAGCTCGATCTCGCCGCCGCGGGTGTCGTTGCCGGGGACAATGAAATAGCCTTTGAACTCACCGTTCTTGAACGTGCCGTGAATCCGCGCGTTGTCGACAACGTCATCCGCGGTGGCTCCCTTTCCCCGCTCCGTGACGCGCCAATCCGCGATTCCTTTCTCGTTGATCGTCCCGGCGATCTTATGGACTCGCTGGCCCTTGTCCTTGTGCGATTCGCCGGTGAACTCTTTTCCCTCGCGAGTCTTGATGATCAGAACCATTTCTGACGAGGTGAGTTTGACGCGTTTCTTCTTCCCACGTCCTTCCGGGTTCGCGGTCTTGATGGAACCGACCCAGCGGCTGTTGGGTTGCAGTTCGTCCTCCGCGGCGTGACACGGCGCCTGTTGGAGGCACGCTCCGAGGCAAAGCAGACCGAGCACCAGCAGTCTAGCGACGCGCATGTTTACGCTCCCGTCGAGAGGAACCAGCCAACACTGAACCTTATAACGTCGGCTGCCGGGGATTGCCACGAGATTCCCCGGACCGCGGCGGGCGTGAAACGGTCTTTCCGAGAATGGGGATGTTCGCTAGATTTCCCCTCCGCTCGAGGGCAGGCGCGCCTTCGTCGTGCCGCGGATCGGGCGGCTGAATTCATTTCCGAAAGAGGGGGTCATGATCGGTCGCATCGCCATCGCGGGCGCCGTGCTGCTCGCCCAGTTGTTCTTCTGCGATGTGCTGCACGCGGAGAAATTCCGCATTGCGGCGAAACCCAGCAAGAACAAACGCCTCGCGCCGGAACTCGACGTCCTGCGGGAATGCAACGGCAAGCTGACGGGGTTCTGCAAATGTGGCAAGCCGGTCATTGACGTCCCGCCGGAATCGAAGCAGACCCTCAAAGCGATGGCCTTGACGGTCGACGAGAATCCGCCTCCCGTCACATCGCGACCGATGCGGCTGCTGCTCAGCTACGACGCTCAAAGCGGCAAACCCGCCGCGGAAACACTGGAAGCCGCGCATTTACGAGCGGTCGACGATTATCAGAAGGGTCAGTTTCTCGTCGTGGAACCGATTCAGACGGTTTCCGCGCAGACCGTCGATGTCCTGATGAGCGATGACGCCGTCGTGCATGCCGCGCCCGACTACGTGCTGAGGCTGCCCGACAGCAAGAACGTTCGCATGATGGACACCCCGACCGACAGCGACACGCCGACCGATCCGCTGTACGGCCGGCTGTGGGGCATGAAGAACATCAATGCGAACAGGGTCTGGAACTCAGGCCATCGCACGGCCCCGAACATTGTTGTGGCTGTGATTGACACCGGCGTGGATTACAACCACCCGGATCTCAAGAACAACATGTGGACGAAGAACGGCAGCCACGGCTTCGACTTCTTCGATGACGACAGCCAGCCGATGGACGAGCAGGGCCACGGGACTCACTGTGCCGGAACGATTGCCGGTGAGGGCAACAACAACGTCGGCGTGGTCGGGGTCTGCTGGAAAGCCCAGATCATGGCGATGCGGTTCCTTGGGCCAGATGGGTCCGGCGCCACGTCCGACGCGGTGAAGTGCATCGATTGGGCGGTCGCCAACGGTGCCCACGTCCTGTCCAACAGTTGGGCCGGTCCGGATAATTCGGTAGAATTGAACGCGGCGATTTCCCGCGCGGAAGCGAAAGGGGTGCTGTTCGTCGCCGCGGCGGGGAATACCGTCAACAGCGGCAACAACAACGATGCGCGTCCGTTCTATCCCGCGTCGTGTCCGAACCAGAACATCATCTCCGTCGCGGCAATCGATGTGAACAACGCGATCGGGACCTTCAGCCATTATGGCGTCCGCTCGGTCGACATCGGCGCTCCCGGAGTGGGCATCGTCAGCTGCATGCCGAACAATCGTTACGCGGAACTCGACGGAACCTCGATGGCGTGCCCGCACGTCGCCGGCGCTGCGGCTCTCATCTGGGCGAAAGCGTTCGCCAATCCTGCGCAATCGCCCGCACAGATGACGCAGGTCCGCGACTTGATCCTGCACAATGCCCGCCCGCTGTCCATCGCCGCGAATCGCTGGGGACAGGCCGCACCAGCCCGTGTTCCGGGCGGTGTGCTCGATCTGTCGTTTATGATCAACGGCTCCAGCAGTCCCTCGACACCGACGCCGGTCGGTCCCCGTTTTGTGGAACGTCGGGCGGTGGTCGATCCGATCAAGCTGCGATGATTTCGCACGAAAGAGACATCATGGGCCGGACACTGATCATTTTCATCGCCCTGTGCAGCGTGGCGGACAGTGCGGACCGCGCGACGGCTCCCGATTCCGCGAGCGTCCCCGTCACGGTCTACGGCAAGCTGCGATCCAAGGAAGTCGTGCGGATCGGCGGCGAAACGACGGGGACGATTGTCATCTTCAGTGGCGGCGTCACGTGGGAACTGAAGCTGACCGACAACGCCACCAAGCGTTTCGCCGACGAAAATCACAAAAAACTGGTCGCGGTGACGGGGCAACTGCGCCGCATGGCGGGCGTCGAAGTTGGCACGCGCTGGATTATCGATGTCGAACAATTGACCGCCGCAAAAGACAATGATCCGAAAGACACCGCGACTTTCACCCTGAGAGGCAAATTGCGTCCGACCGCCAAGGGACCGCCAAGCGTCATCGAGATCGGCGACGATGCCTGGCCGGTCGAATGGAAGAACGATCCCGCTCTTTACAAGCAGGCGATCGACTCCGCCGGGCTGACGGTTCAGGCTCACGGGCATGTCGAGCGGGACCCCAATTTCACGGCCAAGATTCCCGCCATCTTCCGGATCGAAAAGCTGCAAGCGCCCGCCATCGCGAACAAGCGCTGAGGCCCGAGCCGTCTGGAATTCTCCCGCCACCGTTCGCAGGCTTGCAGCGGCGATCTCCGCGCAGCATTCTGCAGCCAGACAAACCGCTACAATCCGTAAGGGCTGCGCTCTTCTCCCCGCTTCGAGCCAGGGGAGAGCAAAGACTTCCGCGCTCCCCTCACGGTGCGGACGAGTCTTGTCTGTGATCCGTTTCAGCAGGAGTGGTGGATGTCGTCTCGCGCCGTTTTGACCGGCCTGTTCTTAGCCGTGAGTTTCGTCCTCACCGGTTCCGCCCATGCGCAGGCCACGGTCGTGGAAGGCGTGCAGACCAGCGGCTCGCTGTACCGCATCTGCACGCCACCCGCGGACAAATACAATAAGGTGCTGATCGTCTACGCGCACGGCTTTCAGAACGCGACCGATCCGGTGCGCATTCCCGAAGAGCAACTCGCCTTCGGCGACGTCTCGCTCCCCAACCTGGCGACTTCGCTCGGCTTCGGCTTCGCGACGAACAGCTACAGCAAAACCGGGCTCGCCGTGCGACAGGGGATCGAAGATCTTCTCGACCTGATTTCGATCTACGAACGCGACATCGGCAAGCCGAATAAGGTCTACATCATCGGGATTTCTGAAGGAGGCCTGATCGCGACCCTGCTGGTGGAGCAGCATCCCGAGGTCTTCGTCGGCGGCTTGTCGGCGTGCGGACTCGTCGGCAGCTTTCGCGAGCAGATCCGCTATCTCGGCGACGCGCGAGCCACGTTCGAGTATTACTTCCCGCAGCTGATCCCAGGTGATCCGCTCCATCCCGATCCCGACCTGATCGCCTCGTGGGATGGCCCGGAAGGCTACTTCGAAACGATCGTCCTTCCCGAACTGACGGCTCCGGAAAACGCGGCGAAATTCGCCGAGTGGGTGCGTGTCGCCAAGCTGCCCTTCGATCCCGCTAACCGTGCGACGACCATGCTGGACTCGGCGCGGTACGTGCTGAGCTACAACGTCATGAACCTCAACGACGCCACCGAAACCCTGGGCGGTTTTCCTTATGACAACCGCCTGACGTGGTACGCCGGCGCGAGCAACCCACTGGCGCTCAACCTGATGGTTCCACGCGTCTCGGCTGATCCGCAAGCCCTCACCGAAATGCGGCTGCGTTACACCACCACCGGGAAGCTCGAGCGGCCGCTGATGACGATGCACACCGAGCTCGACCCGCTGGTGCCCTACTGGCACGAGCCGCTTTACACGCTCAAAAATCTTCCGTCGCAATCGTACGGCAAATACCGTCTGAACCTGCCCGTGAACCGCTACGGGCACTGCAACTTCATGCTGCCGGAAGCCCTGGGCACCTTTGCCACGCTGCTTGCGTATAACAACGACCTGCACCTGCTGATCGACGGACTCGAACGCCAGCAAGCGTCGGGGGCCAAGCCCATCGCCTGGCCACCGCAGGAAGAAACCATCGCCGGTGGCCCTGGCTGGCAGTTTCGCCTACCGGTCCAGCAGAGCCGCAGGAAGTAAAGCCGGCGGCAACGGTTCCTCGCGTTGAAGAAAGACTCGACCATGATGAATGCCGCACTGAGTCAGAACAGGACGTCGTGGTTCGGAGCACTGCTCGTCATCACGGGCTTGGTGACGCCCGCCGCCGCAGAACAGTTCGTGCTCTTTGACGCGACCTTCACCTACACCAAAGAAGACGCGGACAATTCGAAGCCCAGCAAGTCACACTACTACGTGCGTGAAAAGGACCTGAACCCGGACCGTCCCAAAGATTGGACTGCCCCGGTTGACTACCGCAATGGCACCGTCCATATCCGCACGGAAGTCATCGAAAAACCGTCGGGCGGCGAACCCACAACGTGGTCGTTGTGCTACATCCCCCACAAAGGCCAGAAGAACGGTTACGGCTGCACCGGGACCGTCGTCTATAAGGAGCAGGGCGTCTATGAGCAGGACGTCTCGATGACCAAATTCTGGCAGAACGATTCCATCGTCTGGACCGAAGGGATCAAGCAGATGGATCTCGTCATCAAGGACGACAGCGGCGGTAACGGTCACGCCCACAAACGGGCCGATGCAGAGAAATTCTTTCCGACGAAGGTCCGCATCACCATGATCCAGGTGTCCGCCGGCGCGAAGTATGATCCGACACTCATCCCCAATTTGACGCCGACGAAACCCACCACGAAGTAGGTCGTCAGTTCACGGAAGCCCCGGCAGTTTGATTGTGTTCGGGACGTGATTTTCCGGCACGCTTAAATTCGCGAGCAATGCTTTCAGGCGTGCTTCTTCTTCCGGATTGGCTGCGAGTGCATCTTTCTGGAACGCCGGCAGAAGTTTCTCCCAGACGATATTGAGTTCGGCCTGCATGTCTTTGGCATCGGCGGTGATCGCGATGACCGCGTCCTGCTCGGGGAGCACGATGCAGAACTGGCCGAACGCGCCATCGCCGCGGTAAGCCCCGTGGCGACACCGCCAGAACTGGAAGCCGTACCCCTGATCCCAATCACGGCTCGGATCACTGCCGTTGGACACCTGCTTCGACGTTGCCTGTTCGACCCATGCTGCGGGTAAGAGTTGCTGACCGTTCCACTGGCCTTTTTGCAGATAAAGCTGCCCGAACTTCGCGATGTCTTCCGTGCGGATCGCCAGGCCCCAGCCACCCGTGGAAACGCCCTGCGGACTCTGCATCCATGTGGGAGTCTCGATCCCCAGTGGCTCGAACAGCCGCGGCTTCAAATACTCCAGCACCGTTTCGCCGGTCACCTTCTGCACGATCGCCGACTGCATGTACGTCGCCGGGGAGTTGTACTGAAAGTGAGCCCCCGGCTTGTGCGGGACCGGATGGGCCAGGAACGTTTTGACCCACGGCGTTTCCATCGTGAACTTCGGCTCGGTCTCATGCCCGGTCGACATCGTCAACAGATCGCGGACGCGCATCTGCTTCAATTTGTCGGACGGCTTTTCCGGAGCGTCGTCGGGAAAGAATTTCAGCACGGGATCGTCGATGCTCAGCTTCCCGTCCGCGACCGCCAACCCCACGGCGGTCGAGCAGAAGCTCTTGCTGAGCGAATGCATCACATGCGGCTTGTCCGCCGCCTCGGGCTTCCACCAGCCTTCCGCAATCACCCGCCCATGCCGCACCAGCATGAAACTGTGCAACGTGTCAATCTTCTCATTCACGGTTTCCACGAACTCACGAATCGCCGGTGAAGAAACCCCCTGCACCTCCGGCGACGACCGCGGCAATGCCTTTTCGCCAGCGTTGGCCGAGCAAGCAACCAGAAAGAGATAGAGAGCGAGACAAACAGAGAAACGGTGCATGGGTCGAAGTTCATTCCACAACAGGGCAATCATAAACGAATCAGACAAATGGGTGGCCCGGGTTGGCGTCCTAGCCTACCGGGGCAGCGAAGCCGCAAAAGGTACAACTACGCTGTCGTTACAGGCCTCTTGTCGCTGCGCGACCCCGGTAGACCGCACGGTCAACCGGGGCCACCCGCGCGTTACGGGCGACTTACGATCTGCGGTCAAGCACCGGACGGCGTCCAATTTTTGAAAGCAGCTCCCAGATTTGATCCGCAAGCCTGAGGCGTAGGTCTGGAGTTAATTCACTACTGGCTTCAACTTGCTCCAGTATTTGCTTACCTAATTGATGCTCGGGGATTGTCGACAAACCGCATGCTTCCATGTGGTGAAGGGCCATTTTCAGACCTCTGACAACATCTGTTTTTGCCCCACCTCGAAGCAGAACACCGCGAGCCCACCCAAGATCAGTAGACATCCAGTAAATGTGAATCGGTTTGCTAGCTCGTTCGACAGGTGCAGGGTTCAATAGACCTTCGTCCTCCTCAATCTTTTCGAGTTCGGGTCTTTTGTCACCCGCAGCGGTCGACCACTCTGCGTGCCAGCCGTAGCCTTTTATGGTAGCAATCCGACGAAGCAGTTCGCGTATGGACTCCTTGAACATGAAAGCTAATGACAAAACTGTGGCCGCCCACACGCAGGTGCTTAGGAACTCAAACATGACTATGCCTTCACTCACGTTTCGACGCCGTTTGCGCCTCGTCTGCCGCTAAATTAGCCCGGCTCGGCGTCACCCCGTGCTCACCGTGACGACTTTCGGTTCCGTATAATTCGACAATGCCGCTTCGCCGCCCGTGTCGTGTGTCAACACGCTTCGATTTACTCCCGGTGGATTGTGAATCATAAGCAAGATGCACACTGGCGGACGAGCCGCCAGTGGCACACCGATTTCGTTGCGTTGAATCACCCCAGGTTCACCGTCACGGTTTTGTGTTCGGTGTAGTTCGACAGCGCGGCTTCGCCGAGTTCGCGGCCGATGCCGCTGTGTTTGAAGCCGCCGAAGGGGGCGGCGGCGTCGAAGACGTCGTAGCAGTTGACCCACACCGTCCCGGCCCGCACGCTGTGGGCGATCTGGTGGGCCTTGCCGATGTCCCGCGTCCACACCGCCGCCGCAAGACCGAAGTTTGTCGCGTTCGCCCGGCGGATCACCTCGTCCACCGACTTGAACGGCAGCACGCTCAGCACCGGCCCGAAGATTTCATCGACCGCAATCGGCATGTCGTCGGTCACTTCCGTGAAGACCGTCGGCTCGATGTAGAAGCCCGTCTTGCCGAACCGCTTGCCGCCGGTGAGACACTTCGCCCCCGCTTTGTGACCGGCGTCGATGTAATGCAGAATCTTGTCAAACTGGGCCTGATCCACCTGCGGACCTTGCGTCGTGTTGGGATCAAACGGGTTGCCAAGTTTCCGGGTCTTGGCCTGTTTCACAAGCTTCTCTACGAACTCGTCGTGGATGTTTTCCTCGACGAACAACCGGCTACCCGCGCAACAGCATTGGCCCTGATTGAAGAAGAGGCCGAACTCCGCCCCGGCAATCGCGGCGTCGAGATTGGCATCGGCGAAGACGATGTTCGGGCTTTTGCCGCCGAGTTCAAACGTGGTCCGCTTCAACGTCATCGCGGCTTCGCGCATGATTAACTGGCCGGTTTCCGTGGAACCTGTGAACGCGATCTTGTCCACACCCGGATGTTTCACCAGCGCGGCCCCGGCAGTCGGACCATATCCCGGCACGAGGTTGATCACCCCCTTGGGGAAACCCGCTTCAAGCGCGAGTTCGCCAAGCCGTAGCGCGGAGAGCGGCGTCTGTTCCGCGGGCTTCATGACGATCGTGCAACCGGTCGCGAGCGCCGGGCCCCATTTCCACGCGACCATCAGCAGCGGGAAATTCCAGGGAATGATCTGGCCCACAACGCCGACGGGCTCGCGCCGGGTGTAGCAGAAAAAGTTGCCGCGGACGGGGATGACATCGCCGTGAATTTTGTCGGCCCAGCCGGCGTAGTAACGGAGGCAATCGACGACCAGCGGCAAGTCGGCGGCCCGGCTGTCACGGATCGGTTTGCCGTTGTCGAGCGTTTCCAGCGCGGCGAGTTCTTCGAGGTTCGCTTCGATGAGGTCCGCGAGCTTGTTGATCAGGCGACCGCGATCACGGGCATCCATCGTCGCCCACGGCCCGGACTCGAACGCTTTTCGCGCGGCCTTCACGGCGAGATCGACATCGGCGGCATCGGCCTCGGCGACATCTGCGATTTTCTGTTCCGTCGCCGGGTTGAACGTGGGGAACGTCTTGCCGCTCTTCGCGCTGACCCACTTGCCGTCGATGAGCAGTTTCGCCTGCTTCACCTTGGGCGTGGCAACGAGGGCGGACTTGGGCGACCCGCTTTTCTTCGACGCGGTGGCGGTGGCCATGATGTCATCTCCGGGGTTGAGGGGAAGCGTTGCGAGAGGTTCTTCAGAATAACAAGAGTGTTGCAAGTTGGGAGTCAAAGAACGGTTATCTACGATCACCCACGTTCTTCGATATTCACAGGAACACTTTGGATACGACGCGATCTCATCTCGCGATAGAACCGATCAATCGCGAGTTCGGAAAGAATGAAAAAGCTGGTTAACAGCAGGAGGATTGCGGCCGGTAACATGAGGAAACCTTTCCATGACCGCATTCGGTGTTGATAGCTGTGTACCAGTAACCAAGCGAGCACCAGCCAGACCACGATTTCACCAGCAAGGATGAGGTCTGACTCTGACATTTTGCTACTCACTCGAATTGGGATACTTGAGCAAGTTCAAGTCGCGATGAAAGCGTGATACGGCAACCCGAATGTCGCGGCGACCGCTTGATTCGTGATCTGACCGCGGTGCAGGTTGACCGCGTGGATGAAACCGGGGTCGCTGGCACACGCGGCGGCGAGGCCGTTGGTCGCGAGCTTCACGACATAGGGCAGCGTCACGTTGCACAGCGCGTAGGTGCTGGTGCGGCCGACCGCGCCGGGCATGTTCGCCACGCAGTAGTGCACGACGTGATCGACGATGTACGTCGGATTCGAGTGCGTCGTCGGCCGCGTGGTTTCAATGCACCCGCCCTGATCGACCGCGACGTCGATGATCACCGCGCCGGGTTTCATCAGCGATAGATCCTCGCCGGTGACTAAGCGCGGGGCACGGGCACCTTCGACTAACACCGCGCCGATGACAAGATCCGCGAGCCGCAACTGTTCGCGGATGTTGAGGCGATCACTGAAGATCGTGTTGACGTTCGGCGGCATGATGTCTTCGAGATACCGCAGCCGTTCGACATTCACGTCGAGAATCACGACATCGGCCTGGAACCCCGCGGCAATTTTCGCGGCGTTCTTGCCGACGACGCCGCCGCCGAGAATCGTAATATGGGCCGGCGCTACGCCGGGGACGCCGGCGAGCAGAATTCCGCGGCCGAGTTGCGGGCGTTCGAGGTATTTTGCGCCCTCCTGAATGCTCATGCGGCCGGCGATTTCACTCATCGGCGTGAGGCAGGGGAGGTCGCCGGTGCGGCCGCGCAGGGTTTCATAAGCAATCGCGGTGCAGCCGGTGGCGAGCACGCCCTTCGTGAGTTCCTCACTCGCGGCGAAGTGGAAATATGTGAAGACAAGTTGCCCCGCGCGGAGTAACGGCCACTCGGTCGCTTGCGGCTCTTTCACCTTCACGATGAGGTCCGCCTGGCCGTAGACCGCGGCGGCGGTTTCGACGATCTCCGCTCCGGCTTCGGCGTATTGCTCATCGGTGAGACCGCTGCCGAGTCCCGCGCCGGTTTCGATGAGGACGCGATGCCCGCGCCGCACGAGTTCATCCACGCCTGCGGGAATCATCCCCACACGGTACTCGTCCGATTTGATTTCCTTGGGAACGCCAATGAGCATGTCGTCGTCCTTGATGAGAAGGGAACGATGAATTGTAATCACGGGGGAACAGAGGAACGAGTCCGACCTATCGAGTAGACCATGACAGTTGAGCAATCGTTCGGTCCGATGGAACGGCATGCGGCGCAGACGCTGATCACGATGGCGCTGATGGAGGACCTCGGCGATCGCGGCGATCTGACGTGCCAGGCACTCATTCCGGCAGACCGCCGCGCGGAAGTAAACGTCGTTTCACGCAAGCCCGGCGTGTTATCGGCGAGCCCGATCGGTCGCATGGTCTTCTCGCAGTTGGACAACGCGATCCAATGGAAGGCGTTGAAGTCGGACGGTGATCGTCTGCAACCTGGCGATGTCATTGCGACAGTGTCGGGGCCCTTGAATGCGCTGCTTGTGGGCGAGCGGACGATGCTCAACTTCATGACGCATCTGTCGGGGATTGCGTCCCTCACCGCGCAGTTTGTGGAACGGATTGCCGGGACGCGGGCGGTGATTCTCGATACCCGCAAAACGCTGCCGGGGTATCGGCGACTCGAAAAATACGCCGTGCGCTGTGGCGGCGGGACCAATCACCGCATGGGATTGTTTGATGGCGTGCTGATCAAAGACAACCACCTGGCGGCGTGGACGGCGAACGCGTCGATCGCCGCGGCGGTGAAGACGGCCCGGGAACAAAGTCCGCCGGGCGTTTCGGTCGAGGTGGAGGTCGACACGCTCGATCAACTGCGCGATGCGCTGCAGGGACGGCCGGACATTGTGCTGCTTGACAATATGCCGCCGGGAATGATGCGCGAGGCAGTCGCGATTCGTGATGCGGCGGGGCAGGGCGTGCTGCTGGAGGCGTCCGGCGGCGTGACGCTGGACACTGTTCGTGCAATTGCAGAGACAGGGGTGGAACGCATCAGCATCGGCGGATTGACGCACTCTGCGCCAGCGCTGGATCTCGCGTTCGACTGGAAGGAACCGGAAGACGCGTTTGTGATTTGATGTCACCGTCGGAAGCCCAGGGATTCTTATCCTGGGTCTCTTTAGCCAATTACCCAGGGTTAAGAAACCCTGCGCTTCCTGTTCAGAACGTCCGCTGCACCGCAAACTCCGCGATTTCCGCGAGGATACGGCGGGAGCGCGACGCGGGGAGCACGTCAAGCTGCTGCCGGGCGTCCTGGGCGAGTTGCAGCGCCTTCTGATGCGCGTATTTCATCGCATCGCTGCGCTCGAGGTACGGCTGCAACTGGTGCCGCGTTGTGTCATCCGGATGAAGCAGCAGCTGACGGATCGCGCTGGCATCACTTTCCGAAGCCGTTGCCAGGAGCCGGATCAGCGGCAGTGTCAGTTTCTGCTTCTGCAGATCGGAACCGAGCGACTTGCCGGTCTTGCGCTCGTTGCCGACGAGATCGAGCACGTCGTCGGCGATCTGGAACGCGAGGCCCAACTGGCGGCCGTATTGCTCCATCGCCGTCACGACCCGCTGTTCGGCTCCCGCGTAATGAGCGCCGAGGTAGCCACAGAGCGCTGTCAGCTCGGCGGTCTTGCCATCGATGATTCTGAAATAGCTCGCTTCGGACAAATCGAGATTGCCGCGTTCTTTGATCTGCGACAGTTCGCCTTCGCACACGATGTTGGTGGCCCGGCCGATCGCACGGCAGGCGTGCGTCGTGTCGAGCGAACTCGCGAGATGAAACGAGTGCGTGAACAGGTAGTCGCCGAACAGGACGCTGGTCTCGTTGTTCCAGCGGGCATTGATCGTCGCGACATGCCGACGGGTGGACGCTTCGTCGAGCACATCGTCATGCACGAGCGTCGCGAGGTGGATCATTTCCACCACGGCGGCGAGTGTGTGATGCGCCGGGCGAATGCCACCGCTGGCGTCGGCCGCCAGGAGCAGCAACATCGGCCGCAAACGCTTCCCGCGGAACCGCGTGACGTGCTGCAGAATGTCGCTGACGTACGGGTTGGTGGAATCCAGTTCCGTCGCGAGGACCTGTTCGGCTAGCAGGAGATCGGCTCCAATCGCCTCTTCCACGAGACCCAGAACCGGTACCGATTTCGAGGCCGGATTGCTCGCCGTCTGTTCGGACATATCGAATCGCTTTTCCACGAGGCGGACCGTTTCGTTCCGTGATACTCGCCGCGAACCACACAGGGCTTTGTTCGCGGCTCCTCTGCAACTGAACCGTCCGCCCGGTCAACGTTTAACAGAGGTTAACGTCGGAGCACGGTTTTCGCTATGCCGGGAGGTGCGGTTGAGCACGCATGGCCTGAGATTGTTCGGGCGCAACACTCGACGATGAAACGGGTTGCATGACAAAACACAGTCCAGAGCGAGACGAGTGATCATGATTCGCCAAGGAAGTGGCCGCTTTTGCCGCCGGTCTTTTCGACAAGCCGGGTTGGCCCAAGCGTCATCGCCCGGTCAACGGCTTTGCACATGTCGTAAACGGTCAGCCCGGCGACAGTGACGGCGGTCAGCGCCTCCATTTCGACGCCCGTCTTGCCCTCCACACGAACGGTGGCCTCGATGCGGATCGTGCGTTCATCGACGGCTTGCAGGTGGAGATCGACGGCGTCGATGCCCAGCGGGTGACACAGCGGGATCAGGTCGGCGGTGCGCTTGGTCGCCATAATCCCTGCCAGCCGAGCCACTTCCAGCACGTCTCCTTTAGACAGTTGCCGGTTCTGGATCAGCGTCATCGTTTCGGGAAGCATCTGGACGAAGGATTCGGCGCGGGCCATGCGCGCGGTAACCGCTTTCGCGCCGACATCGACCATGCGGCTGGCACCGTGGTCATCAAAATGCGTGAGATCGCCCATTTTGCCTCGTCCTCTTCAGCCGTGTGCCTGTCGCACTCCATCTTGACCGATTTGCCTCGCCGACATAAGGTTCCGGCCGCGCGCCGCCGGGCCGTCGGCCGCAATTTGTCCGATGGCCTCTCCCTCGAAGCAACCATCATGGCCGGGTTTCAGACGCATATTACGGTGAGCTCATTGCTCGGCGTCGGCTGTGCATGGTTCGGTCACGCCCATTACGGACTCGATTGGGGAACCTGCGCGGTCGCCGGGGCGCTCTGCTCAATGGGCGGAATGATGCCCGACCTCGACAGCGATTCCGGCATCCCCGCCCGCGAAACGTTGAACTTCGCCGCCGCGGTCGCCCCGATGCTGCTGTTCAAACGGCTCCATTTTGTGGGCTTCGAAGTTGAACACATGATCCTGTTCGGCGCGCCGCTGTATCTGCTCATCCGGTTTGGCTTCGGAAGCATTTTCCGCAAGTTCACCGTGCATCGCGGGATGTTTCACAGCATTCCAGCGCTCGCGATCTCGTTCCTCATCACCTACCTGCTCTGTGATGAAGGCGTGACGACGGTGCGCGTCTTCAAAGCGGCGGGGATGGCGCTTGGCTTTTTCTCGCACCTGCTGCTGGATGAAATCTGGAGCGTGCAAATGGGTGCGCTCGGACCCCGCTTTAAATCGTCTTTCGGAACCGCGATCAAATTTTTCGGCACTCAGCCCGGTGCGAATTCCATGTGTTATTCGCTGCTGATTCTGCTGAGCCTGACAGCCTTTCAGGAAACAGCGATCGAGAATTCAACGGTGGTTGTCCAGATGCAGCGCTCATTGCGGTTGCAGTCGCGACGCCCGCCGAAGTTTGTCGTTCCACCGCCTCAAGATCCAACGCCACAGTCGGTGCATCTCGATGAGATTCCGCCGGCGGTGGCACCGCGGTCGGGCCGTCCGACCTATCAGGCCCGGTTGCGTCGTTTTGATTCCGATCCCCGCTAAATCAGCCCGTACCCGGGAAGGATTCCCGTAATGTCCATCACGATTTACGACGCCATCATGCTGGTGGTGATCATCGGCATGATGATCCAGGGCGCTTACCGCGGGATGATCTGGCAAATCGCGCCGATTGTCTCGCTGGTGCTGGGTTACATCGTCGCTTATCCGATGTCGATCACGGCCGCGCCGTATTTCGGACAGCCGCCGCTCAATCAACTCTGGGCGATGATTGTGATCTACGCCGCGGTCTCGCTCGCCGTGTATCTCTTCATGCGGTCGTTGCGGGAATCGTTTGATCGCCTGAAGCTGACCGAGTTCGATCGCCATCTTGGCGGATTACTCGGGTTGGTGAAGGGCGGGTTGATCGCGATTGTGGTGACCATCGGGCTGATTTCCGTCTCTCCGCAGGCCCGAGAGCTGATTCTTAAATCCGAAAGCAGCACGATTGCCGCCCGGACGGTGAACACGATCTCGCCCATTCTGCCGGATGCGCTGAACGCCCTGATCCGGCCGTACGTGCAGCACCTCAATGATCAACTGCCGCCGGACGAACGGAATCAGGGTTGGCCGATCGTGAATCCCCGCAGCACGATTACACGGAGCACCCGAACCATTGCCCGTAAAGAGGGGCTCGCGCGGCCGACACGATTTGATGACGAAGACGGCTATGTGCCGCCGATTCGCGATGAAGAACCCGTCGCCCCGGTGACGCCGCGTCGCACTAGCTCCGGAACAGCGAGCCGTCTACGGACACAGCCGGAACCCACTCGCGATTCGCTGGACGAAGGTCTGTTCCCGACGCTGGAACCGACGACGCGCCCGAAATCGAGAACCGTTCCCCCACCGCGCGATGAGGACTTCCCGGCGTTCGATCCGCAACCGACACGCACTGAAGCGCCACGGAATCCGCGGCCGACACAAACTCCGCCCGCCTTTCCGAACGACGATTTCTTCTCGTCCGATCCGGACACCGCGGTCTCCCCGAAAGCCCGCCAACCGCGGTAAAACGCTGTTCTTCTGTGGGAGGGCGAAGCTCCCGCTGAGCCGCAACAGGGCATCACGCTGGGAAGCGCAGCGGCTAAGCGGGAGCTTCGCCCTCCCAAACAACTTTCCTACAAAAACAACCGCAGCCAGGTCGGACGTCATCCGGCCTGGCTGTCTTCGTTGGGTTGTGACCGCATTCTCAGAGATCATCCTGCTGACGGGAAGTTTGATCGACCCTGCTCATCAAGCACGAGCTCATGGGTAGAACGGACCGTTGTCGCGATCAAATGACCGCCGCGGCGCTCGCGACACACTCCAGTCGTCGATCTCATTGGACGGCATCCCGCGATACCCCGTGCTGGGATACGAGCCGTAATAGCCATCGGACGGCGTCGGCGTGCGATACGGCATCGGCGCGACAGGGTACCGCGGCGTCGGTGCGCTGTACTGTCCGCCCCAGCAATTGCGCGGTGCGCACACGTCGTCCGGACAGACCGGCTTGTTGACGTAGTGGCCACGATAAGCCGGGCCGTAGTTCGGATAAACATTCGGCGCGACCGGCCGGTAGGCGTAGTGCGGACGCGGCGGCGCGAACCAGGTCGCGGGATCATACAGGACCACCTGAGCCGTGGCAGACCCGGCACTGAGCATGACAGCGGCGGCGGTCAACAGACTGGCGAACAGCATTCGAGACATGACGCAGATCCTTCTTCAAAGCCCGTGGAGGTGACGGGCACTCGGTTCAGACCTGACCGACCTGGCGGGTCTGACGGGAAGTGGTTAACGCAGTCGTCGTACCAACGCCGCACAAATCGAGAACACCCGCCTCACACACCTCTTACATGAGTCTTGAATTTACACTGCGTCCAGACTCCGATAAAAAGTCATTTGGACAACACAACGCAGAAACAGGCGCAGTCACATTGAACAATTGCATTATTGCAAAGGGGGCGATTGAAAAACGCATGCTGTGGACGGCGGTCTTACAAAGTTTTTGGGCGGTTTCCGCACAGAGCTTACATTGTAATAACTACCATTTCCGCATCTCTATGTCCTTTCCAGCGTTATAGATATCGGCAGAGTCTGCCAGAGGATTTGGCACACCCCATGCAATGGGTTTCTTCCATGACGGGACGAAAATCGAACAACTCGTCAACACCAGTTTCTCACATCTCACCTGGCAAGGATTGCGGACAATGTTGGTTCTCACACGCAAGCGCGACGAAATCATTCGGATTGGCTCAGAAATTGTCATCCGAGTGATCCGAACCGGACCCACCAGCGTCAAGATCGGTGTCGCGGCTCCGGATGACGTCCGTGTGGTGCGGGGTGAGCTCGCCCCGCTCGGCAAGACGGAAATCGAAATCGAAGACGCGATTGAGATGTTTGTCCAAGCCTAGTTCTCCCCGTTCAAAAGCGGCTGTGAGAACACAGCCCCTGTTCCCCAGGAAGGAGTCCGCCCGTGTCCGTGAAAGCCCCCATGACCGCTGCCTCTCGTTTCGTGATCCTGTCTGTCTTCGGCCTGTTAAGCCTGCTTCTGGGAAGTCCAATCAGTGAAGCGCAGTCGCGCTTTCGTGATGCGAACGCTGACTTCGGTCCGTCGCCCAATGTGACGCTGGGTGCCCCGTCCGCCAGCCCTTTCTCTAACGACTCCGCCCCGCGTGTTTTTGATCGCGGTAAGGGGAGCAACGGATCGCGGGATCCGTCATCGCTGAAAGAACGGCTGCGGCCGTTCCTGGGAGACGATCTCGACGCGCCGGTCACGCCGCGGATGGATCGTTCCGATCTGGTGCCGAGCGACCTCCGTTTGCAGCTGGATCCGATCCCGTTCGACAAGAGCCCGGTTACTCCAGCGGGGCTGTCCGATGAATGGCAACCGCGCCGCAACGCCCCCGAAACGAAGCCGCAGACTCCCGCCACGAAGCCCGCGTTGTCCACGGCCGAGAAGATCGCGAAACGCTACACCGATCCCCGCGTGGTGCGGATCGTCCAGCAACTCACGCCGCAGGCGGGCGAAGCGTTCTACCTCGAAATCTCGCAGATGATCGATAGCCGTCATGTGCAACCGACCTCGTACGATCAACGTGTGCAGACCGCGATGGAGCACCTGACGATCGCTCTGCAGACCCCCGCCTTTCAACAGGCGACCAAGATGCGGTTGTCGACCGGCAGCGTCCGCAGCCTGCAGCAGGAACTGCGTGATTACGCCAATCAACTGCAAGTGAACGGGCAGGCTCAATCGGTGCAGGTGATGCGTACGGTCGAACAGATGGTCGCCGACGCCGGGTTGAATCCCGCCTTCGTCTGCATGGAATTCGTCTACGGAGCCCTCGACACCCTCGACCAATATTCGATGTTCATCGCTCCGGAAAAGTCGGGGAACTCGGCCCTCGGCTTGAAAGACAGCATGGTCGGCATCGGCGTGGAACTCGAACCCCATCGCGACGGCCTCAAGATCCTGAAGGTGCTGCCCGGCGGACCCGCCGCCGAAGTCACGATGAAGCGGGGCGACATCATCACCGCGATTGATGGCCGGTCGATCGCCGGACTGGAAATGAATCAGGCGGTCGACATGATCGCCGGGCCGGCCGGATCGGCGATCCGGATCGATCTGAAGCGGGATAACCTGATCGGCGATGTCAGCATGGTCCGCCGGTCGTTCAAAGTGAACAGCGTGTCGGAAGTACGGATGGAAGCGAACAACGTCGGTTACATCAAGCTGGACCAGTTTGCGGAATCGTCGGATCGCGAAATGAATGAGGCGCTGTGGAAACTGCATAACGAGGGGATGCAATCGCTGGTGATCGACCTGCGAGGCAACCCGGGCGGCCTGCTGACGACCGCGATCTCGCTCTCGGACAAGTTCCTCCCGAGCGGGACGATCGTGAGCACGAAGGGTCGCACCGCGGCGGACAACAGTGCCGAAGTTGCCCAGTACGGCAACACGTGGAAAGTCCCGCTCGTCGTGCTCATCGACCACGACAGTGCCTCGGCGAGTGAGATCTTTGCGGCGGCGATCCAGGAGAATGAACGCGGCGTGATCGTTGGAGAGAAGTCGTACGGAAAGGGGACGGTCCAGACGCTGTTCCCGCTGCAGACCGTGCCCTCGGCGTTGCGGTTGACGACCGCGAAGTTCTACTCGCCGGACGGCCGGGAAATGGCGGGCGTCGGTGTCAGCCCGGACATCCACGTGCAGAGCGTCAACAAGACGACCGATCGTGACCCCGCCCTGGAAACTGCGGTCGAAACGGCCCGTGATCCGAAGGTGCTCGACATGGCCACCCGCAAGCTGCGAAATGACCGGGCCGCGATGCGAGTGATCAAAGTCGCGGGCTAGATGTGATCAGGAACGACTGGGGGGGAGTTCCCGGCGGCCCGGTTTCGCAAGAGACCGGGCCGCTGTGTTTCATTGTGTAGGTCAGGCTGTGCCTGACTTCTTTCATATGTAGAAAGGAAAGAAGTCAGGCACAGCCTGACCTACAAAGAGACGGCGTCGCTTGCGCTCCGGACTGTGACTGAGTAAACTGCCCGCGAGGATCAAACACCTGCGGAGGATCACCACGATGTTGCGGACCGTTGCGTTGAGTTGGGGACTCGTCGTCATGCTCGTCGGCTCAAGCGGGGCACAATCGTTCCCCGCGGTCGACCAGTTGAAAGAGCAGCCCGCGTTGCCCGATCCGCTCAAGATGCTGGATGGCACGCCGGTGACGAGTGCCGAGCAATGGCGGACGCAACGCCGGCCCGAATTGATCCGCTTGATTCAACATTACATGTACGGCGTCACCCCGCCGGCACCGAAGATCGAAACGAAGGTCATCAAGGTTGATGACTCGCTCTACGGCGGCAAAGCCCGGTTGAAAGAGATCGAGATCCGCTTTGTCGATCTGCCGGACAACGCGCCGCGGATGCATCTGGCGTTGTTCATCCCGCTGCCGGCGAAAGGCCCGGTGCCGGTGTTTCTTGGCTTGAACAAATGCGGTAACCAGGAAGTGACGCGCGAGACTGCGGTCACGATCAACCCGAACGCCTGGAAGCACGCGAACTGCAAGAAGGATCCCGAACGCGGCGGCGACGCCGATTTCTGGAGCGTCGAGTACATCCTCTCCCGCGGGTA
>DASRYX010000398.1:0-11874 GCA_035686985.1 Planctomycetaceae bacterium
GACGGCCAAGTAAACTCGATCGCGTCCTCGCGGGTGGCGAAGCGGTGCGAATCATCCCACTCGGGGAATGGCCAGGCCAGCCAGTGTCCCACTGGCAGCGGGACGATGTACCACAGCTCTCCGTCAAGCGAAACGACGGGCTCGGAAGCCTCTACGAGTTCGTCAAACGTCTCGAAACCCAAGCTGCGGGCAAAAGTCGATTCGCACACGTGGATGGAATCGGGCGTAACAGTCATCGTCATGGTCGAGCTTTCCCTTCGGCGACAACGGCATTTCTATTCCGCTAACCAACGCGGTTTAGGCAAAATAGCAAACCGAATGCCGCCGAGCGGAAAGTCTTCCCGCCGCAGGCCATAACCGTCAGCGAACTTTACAGCGTGACCTCAAATCCTTTGCGGCTTTCCCGGGCGAGAAAAGAGTTCGCCTGAGCGTCGCCGATGATTTCGCGCTTCGCAGGGTCCCATTTGAGTTCCCGGCCGAGGCGCATGGCGATGTTCGAGAGATGGCAGATTTCCAGCATCCGGTTGTGCGACCAGACATCGGAGATTGGTTGCTTACGGGTCTGCATCCCCTCAATGAAGTTCGCAGTGTGGTTCGCGCTGACCTTGCCACCGTAGACCTTTTCAATCGCGTCATCCGGCAGCGGCTTGTCTTTCAGATCTTCAACCGGCTTGCCGGCGATCTTGCCGCGATTGACGAAGAACCGCCCTTCGGTCCCTTCGAAGAGAATGCCGTTGTCCCCCTCGCTGGTGATGATCATCTCGACATCGTTTGGCATCTGGACATGAAGCGTGAACTCCGTCGCGGCGTTGTACCGATCCGCAACGAGCGGGTGGCCGTCTTTGTACTCGACCGGCAAGGTGTATTTGACCGGCGTGATTTTGCTCGGCCCGGTCTCCGTCGCACCAAGCGCCCAGCACGCAATGTCGACGTGATGAGCACCCCAGTCGGTGAGCTTTCCCCCTGAGTATTCGTGCCAGTTACGGAACGAGTAGTGACAGTTGCTGTAAAGCGGCACACCACCGCCGTATCCCTGTCGCAGTTCCGGCAGCGCGCGGTAAGGCACCTTCGCGGCCGGTCCGAGCCAGAGGTCCCAATCAATCCCTTCGGGGACGGGAGCCTCGGGAATGACGGGTGAGGCTTCCATCCCGTTGATGCCGCAGGTCACCTTTTTCACCGAGCCGATGCGGCCATCGCGAATCAATGCGATCGCCTGCAGAAACCGTTGGTCAGACTCGGTGCGCTGCATTGTCCCCACCTGGAAGACTCGCCCGGTTTCTTTTACGACTTTCTCGATGAGCTTACCCTCATCGATGGTGAGCGTGAGCGGCTTTTCGCAGTAGACGTCTTTGCCGGCGCGCATGGCCTCGACGGCAATCTTGGTATGCCAGTGATCGGGCGTGGCGATCATCACCGCGTCGATATCCTTGCGGTCCAGGATCTGGCGATAGTCCTTGTAGGCATCCGGCTTTTTACTCTGATGCTTCTCCACCTTGGCGACATTCTCGGCGAGCACATTCGCGTCGACATCCGCCAAGGCGGCGAAATCGGCGAGCCCGAACGACTTGCTGGTGATCGCCCAGCCTTGATTCCGCAGGCCAATCGTCGCAAAGACCGGCCGGGAGTTCGGCGACTGATATCCGAACGCGCGGTTGGCCGACGGCAGGAAGATGCTGGCGGTTCCAGCAGCGGCGAGCCCTTGAAGAAACTGACGCCGTGAAGGTTGTCGAGGCGCTGACATGGGTGAGATCCTTGAAGAGAAGATGGATTCGCTGTTCGATTTTCGGTCAGTGGCTACGGCTTCTTCTGCCACTGCTGTTGGAGTCTGTCGACGGTTTGATCAACGAGGATTCGGCCGGCTTCGGGACCGACTTCATTGCTTTGAACAATCGCGCTGTATCCGCCGCCCTGAACGGCGCGTTCCGACGCCAGATAGCTGCCCGGACCGGTGAGTTGAACGACAAACGTCTGTAGCGCGGGACTGCGGGCTTTGATCTGAATGCCGTAATCGGTGAACAGCTCGAAGGCATTGGTCGCGATCGCAATGTCCCCTAATCGCAACACATGAAGTTCCATCACATACGGAGGAACGGCCCCGGCCTGTTGCTGTTCGTACCGCTTTACGACCCTCCCGTGCCACCAGACGAGCGTCTTCTTACCTTCTTTCGCGCTGTCCGCTTCGGAGGCCTTGGCCAACTGCCATTCGCGCTCCGTGACTTCGCGCCGGGGAAGTTCCAACTGTTCCACGTGATGGACGAGCGGCACATCGCGATGCCGGTCCTGGATGGCACCTTCATAGGCTTCGTCCCATCCGCGAACGATCACACGCGCGAGGTCGTTCAAGCGGTCGAGTCCCCGCAGCTTTCGCATCCGTTCTTCTGCGGCTTTACGAAACATCGGTCGGGGGGATTGATCGCCGGCAGCACCGGTCCAGCCCAAGACCACCAGATCGGAACCGAACCTGGCTCGAAGGGACTCGCGTACGGGATGCCAGAAATCCGCGTTGACCGCGGACCGGCCTTCGACTTCCTGTGCAGGACACGCCACATTGATTGCCGTCGCGATCAGCTGATTGTCCTGATTCCAGAAGAAGAGGGCATTGAGATCATGATCTTCATAACCTTCGATCATGCGAAAATTCGCACCGTCCGTGCGGCCATACATCGCGGCTGAACCATCGGCGTAAACCGCCCGGCGGTTGTGAGCCACCATCGCCTGCCCCGATCCCCAACTGACCTGGCACGGTTGTCGTGCAGTCCAGGCCTTCAGGATCGCGCCCGCGGTGCGCTCCGCAAAGAACTCGACATACTCCGCAGGTTGCATGACACCCTCGGTGGGAATGTCATACAGACCGTCCATCAGCACGGGAGCGGTATGCGTGTGTGTGGCACTGAGAACGATCTTCTGTACAGGAAAGTCAGCTTGAAGAGCTTTCACCCGGTCTCGCGTTCGGGCAAGAACTTCCTCCGGGATCGCGACCAAGTCGCACGAGACGAGGAAGGCCTGGTCGAGGACGCTCTGGCCGTCGCGAGACTCCAGGGCGACCACATTGGCGGTCACCGGGCTTTCGACCCCTTGCGAGATCCGCGTGTGAAGTTGTCCCCACAGCGCCACCGGGCGGTCGGGCGTGATGCTGACACTCGCCGCACCCACGAACAATTCGGCAGCGTCAAGAGAAGAGGCGAACCGCAATCCGCACAGAGTTGCTAACAGGATCGGGAAGAACCATGAGCGTTGTCTCAGTCGCCGCATCAGGCATCCTCTCTGTCGTTGGTCCGTGCCGCGTGGCAGCTATCCTGCCGTGACTTCGTCAGGGGATTCTATTCGCCGCAGTGAGCGACGTGCAACCAGCACCGGTCGTTCACACCGGGACGGGTACCCCGCAAAGTTTTCGCTTCCGCAATCTGCAAACTGGTCACGCGGCCGACCGCTCATGTAGACTGGCGACGACATTTCGTAACGATCAGTTCTTGATCGATCGGGAGGCCTGGGCATGCTTCAACCGGTTTTTACGGTGTGTGCGGTGATCACGCTCGGTTCATTGATCACCATCGGTGTCGTCTCGGCGACGAAGAACAGTCCGATGGATGCGCGCGGTAATCCGCTCGTGCATCTGGATCCGCGTGAAGTGGACGAGGCGGCGAATGAGCCCTGCGCGTCTCCGCATCTCGTCACCTCACTGTGATCTTGAGGTCCGTTCCGAAGCTGCGCCGCAAATAAAGAGAGCCGCCTCCCGACGATGGGGACGCGGCTTCGCGTGCAGACGCACTTTTCGTGATTAACGGCGATGGTTCGCAGCATCAGTCACGAGGGATGGGGGCCGGCGCGGCGACTGGCTTTTCTTTCTTGTCCTCGCGTTTGGCGCGCTTGTCATCGGCGCGCTGCTTCTTTTCCTGCTCCCGTTGACGCTTGGCGTAGGTATTTCGGTTCTTAGCGATGGGTTTGACTCCAGGCAATTACGATTGAGGCAACTAGTGCCAGCTCGCTGCCTCAATTAGGCTGTGATTCGGAACACCGACATTATAACCGAAACCCCGGCGTTGACCTATTCGAATTCGGCGATCGACTTCAGCGGCTCGCCCAGCTCTGTCCAGTACAGAGACGGGCGATGCCTGGCATCTATGCCAGCGTCAGAGACTAAGCCGCAGTCACGACACCGAAAATAGGGTCTCCGGTGCGCACCAAACGCCTGCTGGAGGGGCGCGACGCGGACGAAAGATCAGCCCATCTCGGTGCGGAAACGCCACCAGCCGATGCTGAAGAACGCGGTGGCGAAGCCGAGCAGCACGGCGCAGTAAGTGACGATCACCGTCACGTCGATCACATCAACGGTGAGCACCGATTCAAATGCCTGCAGGGCCCACGCATGGGGAGTGGCCAGGCTCAACTTTTTCATCAACGCAGGGAGCCACATCCGCGGGATGAAGCAACCGCTGATGCCGCCGAGGATGAGGACCATCGAGGTGCCGTAAGCGGAGACCTGCTGATCGGTCTTCACCCATGTCGCCAGCATCAATCCCAAAGCGGTCGCTGCAGCGGAGGTGCAGAGAATCACGGGAATCAGGTACGCCGGTTCGGGACCCCAGGGCATATCGAAGAGCAAACGCCCGCTGAGGAACAGTGCGGCCGTTTGCACCACCGAGCAGATGTAGAATGGCAGCGTCTTGCCGATCAGCACGGAGACGGGGGCAATCGGGGCAAGACGCAACCGGCGCAACGTGCCAATGTCACGCTCCGCGATGAACGACCGCGCCATGATGTTGATCAGAAAGAAGACGAACATCACGGTGAAGCCGGGAACCAGGAACTGGTAGACCTTGTTCGGTTCCTTCTGTGGAGCCGCGGCGGCAACGGCGACCGGTTTGGGGGCCTTTCGCGCTTCCAAAATCTCGAGCGCCCGTCGTCGCAGAAAGTTGTTCCCCTGCGCGACCACCGGGAAAATGGACTGGTAGAGTTCGCTGATCAGGAAATATTTCGTCAGCCCCCCCTCGGCAACGGTCGACTTGATGTCCATCGTCACATCGAGGGCTTTCATCCGCTCGGTGTAATCGGTGTCCTCGCTGCCGAAGAGATCGTCGACGGTCAGATCATTCTGGACATGCTCTTCGAACTCCGGGCCAACAGTGACGACCGCGGCGACTTCGTTCTTGCGCAACATTTCCGCCGCTCGGCTGTCCGAGTTGATCGGCAGAACCTTGATTTCCTGGTGCTGCTGGTATTGCGCCAGCAGCATGGAGGACGTCTCACTGTTGTCGTGGTCGACAAAGCCGATGGTGTATTGCTGTTTGTCGCCGCCGGTGAAGAGCTGGCCGGTCGACATACCGAGAATGGCGATGAAGCCCATCGGCAGCAGCAGCAGCAGCACAAGCGCACGGCGATCGCGGACCAGGAGTTTCAGGTCCTTCCGCGTAATCTCGAGTGCGCCGCCCACGATGTTCGTCCTTCGATCAGTTAGTTACACAAGCCCAAAGCGCGAGCGCCGGGTCATTCGATTCGACAGAGAACCCGGCGCTCGCGCTCCGGGCTCGTAAAAAGCGTTAATCGCGCAGCTTCGTTCCGGTCAGTTGAAGGAACAGGCGTTCCAGATTCGTTTGCTGGGTTTCGATCCGCTCGACGGTCGCGCCCGCGGCTTCGATCTTCTCGAGTACTTCCCGCAGCCGATGGGCTTTGTCGTCGCCATCGCCCGGGACGACGATTGTCTGCTGGCCGTCATCATTCGTGAGGATCGATGCCAGGCCGTGGAGTTCGCCGTTCATGTGTCCGGCTGACAGCGCGACATGCACATCGGCGGACATGCCCTTCAGCAGTTCGGTGATCGAGTCATACGCCAGCATCTTGCCATGGTCGATGATCGCCACGCGCTGGCACATCGACTGGACTTCTTCCATGTAATGGCTGGCGTAGATCACCCCCACGCCTGCGGCGGCGACTTCCCGCACGCATTCCAGCAGGTGGGCACGCGACTGCGGGTCAACGCCGACCGTCGGCTCATCGAGAATAAGAATCCGCGGCTGATGCAGCAGGGCAATGGCGAAGTTCAAGCGGCGTTTCATCCCGCCGGAGTATTCACCCGACTTCCGCGCCGCCGCGTCGGTCAGTCCGACCTGAGCGAGCACCTCTTCACAGCGCTGCTCGAGAATCTTTCCCCGCAGGCCGTAGAGTCGCCCGAAGAACCGCAGATTTTCCCAGGCGTTCAGTTCGGGGTAAACCGCAAGATCTTGGGGCACAACGCCCAGCGCACGGCGATCAGCAGGACTTGTGGGGCGGAATGGTCGCCCATCAAGCAGGACTTCGCCGCGGGTGATCGGCAGGAGACCAGCGATCATCATCATGGTGGTTGACTTGCCCGCTCCGTTCGGACCGAGCAAGCCGAACACTTCGCCGCCGTCGAGCGCAAAGCTCACGTCCTCGACCGCGAGATGGTCGCCGTAGCGCTTCTGGAGATGTCGCACCTCGAGCAAAGGCATCCGCCGGACGTCTTTCCGTAATTCGTCGTCGGATGCTGTCGAGCTTGGCGACATCATCCGACCAGCATGAAATGCATCACCGCGCCGACAGCGGCACTGGCGAAGCCGACACGCAGATTATCATTAATTCGCGAGGGGAGCGATTCCAGCAGTCCAGCGACGAAGACGGCGACTCCGGCCACGGAGGCCGCTACCATCCACGAAACGCCGGGGCGGGATTCACCCCAATAAACCGCTGTTCCTAGGATACCACCCATTGTCCAGAAACAGAGGAGTCCGGTCAGGGTCTTTCGCCGATTCCAGGGTAATGGTTTGCCTCCCAGCAGCAAACCTCCCACAGTCGCGGAACCATCGCCAAACGCGAGAATCGCTAGGGTCATCACACCCAATTCCTCACAGCCACGGCAAAGGCTCATGGTTGTGAGGACTGGGAAAGCGTAACCGAGGATCGACGCCCGGCCGTTGTCTTCACCCGGACGGGCAAATGCGGAGAATCGCCACAGTCCGTTGATCACAATGATCGCTGTAATGGCGATCACGGAGTTCGCGAGGATCGGACCCCACGGATCCTTGTGCGGGATCGCCCACAGCAGGAACGGGAAGAATCCCGGCAGAATATGCAGCATTCGCCGCCGCAACTCCGCTCCTTGCAACCGATGCCAGCCGTGTGTCTGCACGGCGGGAGCCGCCGGGACGTCAACGGTGACATCGGGGTAAATTCGCAAGGGCCATGGGGAAGCAACCGCGTCGGTTTCGGGCAACAATTGGCGTGCACTCATCTGGGATAGAGCTTTCACTCGAGCCAGGACGCCGCGACTTCCTCCTGGCGGCTCACCGTTTCTCGTATTCCATACGAACTTGACCAGCGGACTCACCACCTCATCGGCGGATCGGGCCCGCGCCGTCCGCCACGATTGTCTTCGCAGGATTGAACGCCACGGCCCGCAAACTCGCCGTTCTCCCGCGAGTTTGCCCAGCCGGAAATCTGCTGCTGTTCGGGGTTCGCGGACTGTCGAAACCGTCAGTTTGGACCGACGGATTCGGCAGTGGACGGAGTTTTCATAGCAACTGGCATACCGCGGAGACGGTCCAGTCCCAGACCAGCAATGTCGCGTAATGCACGAATCACTTCGCGTACGTTGATCTTCGATTGCCCCACCGCGCGATCCGCAAACACGAAGGGTGTTTCACGAAACCGGCAGCCGACGGCCCGGCAGCGGTATAGAATTTCTTCCTGAAAGGCGTAGCCCCGGGAACGGAAGCGAGTGAAATCAATCTCGCGCAATTTCGACACGCGGTAGCAGCGGAAGGCTCCGCTGCAGTCCCGCGTTGATAGACCGAGCAACGCCCGGCTGTAGAAATTCACGCCCCAGCTCATCACGTAGCGGTGCGGTCCCCAGTTCTGGACGCCACCCCCCGGCATGTAGCGGGAGGCGATCGCCACATCGGCGGTCGACATCAGATCCAACAGCGCCGGCAAGACGCTCGGTGGATGACTCCAATCCGCGTCCATATTGATGAGAAAATCGTAATCGCGCTGCATCACCCACTGAAAGCCCGCCAGCGTCGCCGCGCCGAGACCGGCCTTTTCCTTCCGCAGCAACAGGTGGACGTGAGCATCGTTCGCGGCGAACTCCTGGACTTCTGCGGCGGTTCCATCCGGGGAATTGTCGTCCACGACGAGAATGTCCGCGGCCGGCAGCGCACTCCGGATCGCCGGAAGCAAAGTCCGAATATTTTCGCGCTCGTTGTATGTACAGATCGTGATCGCGATCCGACTGTCCGCGTCCGAATTGGGCATCCCTTCCGCCGTCGGGTCAACGCTCATTCGGGGACCGGTGGCGGAAGAAGGGGGCCATTGGTCACCGCCGGTGGCACCAGTTCGTTGCTCGGACGGGGCGGCTCGGGCAGCGAGTTAGCATCAGGCGTGGTTTGGGGTCCGGGAATGACCGGCGTCAGCGGGGCCGGGGGCAACGTCAGCGGCTCAGCGACGGCCGGCGCAGCCGGATTCTTGACCGGGTTCGCAGGGATCACCGGCTGCGGTTGCAGAAAGGCAAGAAAATGCGATCCCCGACCGGCCAGACGGTAACCGACATCGAGAATCTCTCGTGCCCGCGGATCGCCATGAAAGTGCAGCATCACGCCGAGCAGAAACAGCCGGTTCGGATCACGGATGTCCTGTTCGGCGTAAGACGTCATGCGACTGATGATGCTATTGATCGTCAGGTCGCTGTTCTCACCGTAGAGTGACCGCAGCGTCAACCCCGACTGCGGCAACTGCGGATCGAGATGCAGCGCCCGCTGGAAGGCAATCAGGGCCGTGTCGTAGTGCTGAATCGTGACGAGCGCGATTCCCAGACGGAAATGGGCGTCGGCCCGATCATCGGCGGCTTCGACCGCTTTTTTGTACTCGACGTAGGCGTGTTGCCATTTTTGCTGCCGCAGGTGTTCGTCACCATTCATCTGAGCCCGCACGCTGCGCAGCTTGGCTTCCGTCGATGACGGCAACGCCGGGCGTGTGATCGGATCGGGTTTCGACGGCGGGAGATCGGTTCCCCAGCGCAGTTGATTCTCCCGCCACGCATCCGCGAGCGGCGCATTGAGCAGCGCGGGATTCTGAGCGGCGGCGTGATTGGGATACGGCAGATAAGCACCTGGCGTCCCGTAGTAACCATAGTGGGTCGTGATCGCCGGACCGTAGTACGACAGTCCCGGCGCATAAGCGACCGGCGGAGCGTACCCCGTCGGGCCGTAAAATCCCCACGCCATTCCCGGAAAGGAACCACCGACCCACAGGCCATTGCCCCACCCGCCGTACACGGTCGTTCCCAGGAACGGCGTACCGGTAGAGATCACGGTGGATGATGTGGAAGCATCGTATCCATGCCACCGTTGTCCATATTGACGCTGGTACTGGTAGTGGGCCTGCGTGGGTCCGTAGGGATGGCCCGTTGAACCATACACGCGCGGATAAGGCTGCTGCGCTTCAACGAGGGCGCTGGAGCACAGCCCTACGAAAAAGCCAGCCGTTATGATCATCCATCGTGCGCGCATCGTCTGCTCTCCCGGGCCCTTGCTCACCAGAGTCCCCTGCACGTTGATTATCAGGCGACGTGACTGGAGTCGCAAGAGGCGCGGTTCTGTGTTTTCGCACAATTTCCTCTAGCGAAAATTGTCGGCGCGGCTGACAATGCTCCGGTTTCCCTTCCGGAGACGGTCGTCTCCGCGCCGGTCTTCCGTTCGGAATTCACTTCAAGGGTGCTGACATGCCTGAGAACCTCTCGTCGGATCCCATCACGACGGAAGTCATCGCGTCCACTGGGACCACATGGCGGGCGGCACTGCAAGTGCCGTTGCTGCTGATCGCAGCGGCGGGGTTCGGATTCGCCGGGCAACAGATGTGGCAGAGCCGAGGGGATGTCTCCGGCTTGTTCCATGCGAGCGCTGGCCACTCGGGTGGCTGTGCCAACGCAGAAACCGCGTGTGCGTCGTCGGCGAGCGAAGGCTGTGCGGCAGCCGGAACCGACGCCAGCGACGACTGCTGTGCGGCGATGTTCGCTGCCGCAGAAGCCGCGCGGGCCGCTGAAGCGCCGGTCTCGGCGTTGTCGCCCGCCAACATGGTGGAATCACTGTAGAACCGTCACTGCAGTTTGCCGCGGTTGAGTTGGCGGTCGGTCCGTGGCCGCGGTATCTTCGCAGCAGGTTCGATCGTGCGTCGCCAAGCAAGGGCCGTTGCATGCGTCTGTTTGTCGCTTTGATGTTGTCTCTGACTACGGCCGTGGTCGCCGCGGAAGATCGATGGCCGAACTGGCGCGGAACGGACTTCAACGGTGTCGCTCAGGGCACCGGCTATCCAACTCAGTGGAGTGCCACAGACAATGTCGCGTGGAAGGTCGAACTTCCCGGCCGCGGATCATCCACGCCGGTCGTCTGGGGCAATCACGTTTTCCTGACGTGCGGTTCAGACGGGAAGAATCTGCTGCTGGCTTACAACCTGAGCGGCAAGGAACTATGGCGTGAGACCCTTGGTTCCGAACGTCCCGGCAAGAACAAGAAGGCCTCCGGCGCGAACTCATCCTGTGTCACCGACGGCGAATCGGTCTTCGCTTACTTCAAGAGCGGCGACCTGATCTGCACCGACTTCGGTGGCAAGAAACGCTGGCAGGTCAACCTGCAGGACAAGTTCGGCGAAGACACGCTGTGGTGGGATCTTGGCACGTCACCGGTGCTGACTCAGAAGCACTGCGTCGTCGCGGTGATGCAGACCGGGAACTCGTACATCGTCGCCTTCGACAAGCGAACCGGTGAGGTGGCCTGGAAAGTCGATCGCAATCTGGATGCCCCCGAGGAAGCTGCCCAGAGTTACTCCACGCCGGTCGTGCATTCCGACAACGGCGAAGAACTGCTGATCGTTCTCGGGGCCGATCATGTCACCGCGCATCGGGCGGAGAACGGTGAAGAAGTCTGGCGAGTCGGCGGCCTGAATCCGACACAGCACAAGTATTTCCGCTCGATCGCTTCGCCCGCTGTGCTCGACGGCGTAGTGGTGGCCCCCTATGCCCGGGGCGATTCAGTCACCGGCATCAAACTCGGCGGCAAGGGCGATGTCACCAGTACGCATGTGGTGTGGAAGAAGCAGGGCAACGGCCCTGACGTTCCGTCCCCCGCCGCGGCGAACGGCCGGGCTTACATCTTGAATGACAAGGGCACCGTGACCTGCGTGGAAGTCGCCACCGGCAAGGTGATCTGGACCGGGCAGACCGAAAAGAACCGCCACGGGTTCAGCGCGTCTCCGGTGCTTGCGGACGGGAAGCTGTACATCACCCGCGAAGACGGCAAGACGTTCGTGCTTGCACAAGGACCGGAATTCAAGATCCTCGCCGCCAACGAACTCGATGGCACGCAGACCGTCGCATCGCCGGTCCTCGTCAACGGACGCATCCTGCTGCGGACTGACACGCATCTGTACTGCATCGCCGCGAAGTGATCTGCGGACCCTACGGGGATGCCTGCAGCTTGGGCGTTGGTCCACACCGGGGGCTGCGGAATGAGAACGCGTCTCTCCCGGCGGCTTGCAGTTCAGCGACGAGCCCGTCGATGTAGCCGTGCATCACGCCCACGCGCTCGGCCTCGCACGCCGCAATCGTCGCATGAATCTCGTCATAGCCGGCATGGTCCGAGAGGGCAAACCCGGTGTCGACGCGCCGCTGTTCCGCCCCACCGGGCAGTAACATCCAGCCGGAGACGAACGCCGTTGCATAATGGCCATGAAACGGGAAGGGTTGCCGCCAGCGTGCTGACGGCGGCGCGATGTAAAGTCCCCGTTGCCAGTGTGTCCCATTCTCGGTGGCGTTCGGATCGAAGGTCGGTGGGAAGATCACGCCCTCTTTTTCATAGAAGCCGCAGT
>DASRYX010000399.1:0-6046 GCA_035686985.1 Planctomycetaceae bacterium
GCGGTCGTTCCCGGCAAGCCCGAGGAAAGTTTGCTCCTCACGGCGATGACGCATGCCGACACCGACTTGAAGATGCCTCCGAAAAAAGACCGTTTGCCCGATTCGGTGATCCAGGACTTTCGATCGTGGATTGTGAAGGGAGCGGCTGATCCGCGCGACAAAGCGACTCCCAGCGCATTGCCGCCGGTCAGTCTCGAAGCAGGCCGTGAGTTCTGGGCGTTTCAGAAACCGGTCGCGCACGCGCCACCCCGGTCATCGAAACCGGAATGGGCGAAACGGGATCTGGATCATTTCATTCTCGCGCAACTCGACTCCGCCGGACTGACTTCTGCGCCGGACGCCGCACCGCACACGCTCTTGCGCCGGGTCTATTTCGACCTGATCGGACTGCCGCCGTCTCCAGAGATGCTCGAGCAGTTTCTGAAATCGGTCTCCCAGGACGGGCTCGACCTCGCGCTCGCCACCGAAGTCGACAAGCTTCTGACCTCGACACAGTTCGGTGAACGCTGGGGTCGGCACTGGCTTGATGTCGCTAGGTTTGCGGAGTCCAGCGGCAAAGAGGCGAACGTCTCCTTCCCCTATGCGTTCCGGTATCGGGACTATGTGATCGACGCCGTGAATGCGGACATCCCGTTCGATCGCTTTCTGGTGGAACAGATTGCGGGCGATCTGCTGCCCTATCAAAATGACAAAGAGCGGGCCCGGTTGCTGATCGCCACGGGATTCCTGGCCATCGGTCCGAAGAACCTCGATGCGGACAACCCGAAGCAATTCGCCGCGGATGTGATCGACGAGCAGATTGACGCTGTCACACGGGCGGTGCTGGGAAACTCGGTCGCGTGCGCCCGCTGTCATAATCACAAGTTCGACCCGTTCTTCATGGAAGATTACTACGCGCTCGCCGGGGTGTTCGCGAGCACGAAAACGTACTTCGGCACGTTCGTGACCCCGACCAATCGCATCGGCGGCGACCCGCTGGTGCTACCGCGCGGTACCGATGAGCCGATTTTGCACGCCTCGATTCCCCGCAAGGAAGTGGAGAATCTGAAGTCGCAGCTCGCCGCGCTCAAAGCGGAAAAGATTGTCACGTTGACGGACGCCCTGCGCGTCTTCTGGCGCTCAGGCGGGATTGAAGGACAGCTCGAAAAAGTTGACGAAGACGGACACGCGCTGCCGCTGACGATGGGCGTGCTCGATCTCGACCAGCCCGTTGACGCACCGCTGCTGGAACGCGGTGAAGTGAACCGTCCGGGCAAGACGATTGCTCGCGCTTTTCCTCGCGTCATTGAACTTGGTACGGCCACGATTCCGGACGATCACAGCGGCCGCCTGGAGTTCGCGCAATGGCTCACCCACCCCGATCAGCCGTTAACGCCGCGGGTGATCGTGAACCGCGTGTGGCGGCATCTCTTCGGAGCCGGTCTGGTCCGCACGATGGACAACTTTGGTTTCAGCGGCGACCGTCCAAGCCATCCCGAGTTGCTCGATGACCTGGCCGTGCGATTCGTCGCGGACGGCTGGTCAGTGAAAAAGATGGTGCGCGAGATCATCCTGTCGCACACCTATCGACAATCGTCCGATTATCGAGAAGAAGCGTTCCGCATCGATCCGGACAATCGGCTGCTCTGGCGGGCATCGAAGCGACGACTCGAAGCAGAAGCGATCCGTGATGCGATGCTCAGCGCCTCGGGAGAGCTTGATCCGATGCGACCGAAGGGCTCGCTGATTGCGACCACCATTGGTGATCGACCAATTTCGTTGATCGGGCTGGATACACGGCTGCCGACCGACCTCGACGGTTCACGGCACCGCTCGGTCTATCTCCCCGTGATTCGTGACCGGTTGCCGGATGTTCTCGATCTGTTCGATTTCGCCGAGCCGAGTCTGGTGACCGGCGACCGCGAAACCACGAACGTGCCGGTGCAGGCGCTTTATCTGATGAACAGCCCGTTCGTGCAGGGACAGGCACGGGCGTTAGCCGCGCGATTGGTCGCCGAAGCTGGGACGGATGAGGAACGGATTCGCCGCGGCTATCTGCTCTGTCTGAACCGTTTGCCTGAAGAATCGGAGCAAAAGGCCGTCGCCGCGTTTTTCCGCACACCAACGGCCGCGTCCGAGACCGACCCGGAGCGAGTTCAACAGTTGTGGCAAAGCTTCAGCCAAGTTCTGCTGCTGACCGCCGAGTTCCGCAACCTCGACTGACCGGTTCACATCGAATCGACCGCTGAACGGAGATCGTGACATGCATTCGCCTATTTCCCGCCGCCGTGCGCTGCAGTCGTTATCATCGGGCTTCGGATACCTCGCGTTTGCCGGATTGGCTCAGGCCGCGGTCGATAAAGATGCCAACTCGACGCTCACTGCGAAAGCCCCGCACTTCGCGGCTCGCGCGGAGCGGGTGATCTTCCTGTGCATGAACGGCGGTCCGTCACACGTCGATCTGTTCGACTACAAGCCGGTCCTCAATAACGGTGACGGCAAATCGTCACCGGTCGGCCGCGAGCGTGGCGGCGCACAACTGCTCGGATCGCCGTTCCAGTTCGCGCAACATGGTGAATCGGGCTTGTGGGTCTCGGAGGTTCTGCCGGAACTGGCGAAGCACGCCGACGAACTGTGCGTGATCAAGAGCATGCACACCGATCTGCCGAATCACTCTCAGGCGTTCATGCAACTGCATACTGGCAGCTTTCAATTCACCAGGCCGTCCGTCGGAGCGTGGACGCTGTACGGCCTTGGCAGTGAGAACGCGCGGCTGCCGGGCTTTATCACACTGAACCCGCCGTCGGACAACGGTGGCGCGCGCAACTACGGCAGCGGATTTCTCCCCGCGATGTGCCAGGGAACAAAGATCGGCGGCAACCAGATCCCCGGTTTTTACGCCGCGCTCCTGGGCAAAACCGAAGAACCCGGGCCGCCGTTGAAAAACCTGGACCGCGGCGAACTCCCGATTGAAATGCAGCGGGCGCAACTCGATCTGCTGCGAAATCTGAATCAGCATAAGCTCTCGTCCGATGTGTACCACCCGGAAATCGAAGGGGCAATCGAATCCTTCGAACTCGCGTTCCGGATGCAGATGGAGGTTCCGGACGCGCTCGACCTGAGATCAGAATCCGAATTCACGATGAAGATGTATGGCATCGGTGCGGGTCTTCCCACCGATCGTTTCGGTCGGCAGTGCCTGCTAGCGAGACGGCTCGCCGAGTCGGGCGTACGGTTCATCGAAGTGACCGCGCCCGTCGGATGGGATCACCACTTCCGGCTGAAAGACGAGCTAACGAAAAGCTGCGCGGCGACCGACCGCCCGATGGCCGCGCTGCTGACCGATCTCGCTCAACGCGGCCTGCTCAAGGATACGCTGGTCATCTGGGGAGGCGAGTTCGGTCGCACGCCCTACGGGCAGAGCTTCGACGGCCGGGATCACAACAACAAAGGCTTCACCTTCTGGATGGCCGGCGGCGGCGTGAAAGGAGGCATGACCTACGGTGAAACCGATGAGTTCGGTTACGAGGCGGTCCACAAGCCCGTGCATATCCATGACTGGCACGCGACGGTGCTGCACCTTTTAGGACTCGATCACGAACGGCTCACGTTCAATTACGGCGGTCGAAACTTCCGCCTCACCGATGTCTACGGCGACGTGATTCACGAGATCTGCCGCGATGCGTGAGCGGCGTGCGAAACGACCAACGATGTAATCAGCTCCACAAGCGTGGCCCGATCGATCGGTTTCGTCGCGTAGCGGTCGCAACCGGCGGCAAGGCATTTTTCCTGATCGCCCGCCATGGCGTGCGCCGTCAACGCGATGATCGGATCGCGGTAATCCAGCTCCCGTAACCGTGATGTCGCAGAGTACCCGTCGAGGACCGGCATCTGCATGTCCATCAGAATGACATGGTAGGGCCGCGACGAATCCCGAGCGTCGATCGCCGCGGTCACGGCAAGAGCCCCGTTCTCAACAACGACGACTTCGGCTCCGGCTTTTCTCAGCAGGAACGAGATCAGTCGCTGGTTGTCCGGACCGTCTTCGGCGAGCAGGACGCGACATCCTGCCAGCGGCCGATCTGCTTCGGCTGAAGCACACAGCGCGGTGGTCGCTCCTGCCATCGGAAGCCCGGCGTCGCTGCGAACGAGGTCCACGCCGTCGAGCGATCCTGTCGCAATCGTCGCGCGAAAACGCGAACCTTTCCCCAACGTCGATTCGACGATCCCGACATCACCACCCAGCTTTTCGGCGAGCCGCCGGCTGATGGTCAGCCCAAGACCGGAGCCCCCGAAGTTGCGCGTCGTGGTTGAATCGGCCTGAACAAAGGGATGAAACAGTCGCTGCTGTTGCTCCACACTCATGCCGACGCCGGTGTCGATCACATCAATTTCCAGTCGCGGCGTCCCGCTACTGTGCAGCCGCAGCGCCAGTTTCACACCACCCACTTCGGTGAATTTGATGGCGTTGGAAGTCAGGTTCACAAGAATCTGCCGCAGCCGCGTCGGGTCGGTCTGAATGCGCGCGGGTAACGGTGTTTCGTACACAATGTCGAGCGAGATGCCCTTCGCTTTCGCCGGGACGCGCATCAGGGCAACCACATCCTCGACAATTCCCTGCGGCGAGCACGGCTGCGATTCCACCGTCAGCTTACCGGCATCGATCTTGGAGAGGTCCAGAATGTCGTTGAGAATCGCCAGCAGGTGTTCGCCATTGCGCTGAATCGTGCGGACTGCTTCCACCCGGTGGACCGGCATCGGGTGCGTGTCCTGGTCTTCCAGCAACACGTCCGCGAAGCCGAGAATCGCCGTCATCGGTGTGCGGATCTCATGGCTCATGTTCGCCAGAAACTCGCTCTTGGAACGGTTGGCGGCTTCGGCGCATTCGCGCGCCATCTGAAACTGGAGCTCACTCGATTTCCGTTTGGTGATGTCCCGGATGAAAGCCGTATACAGACACGGCTTGCCAGCCAGGCGAATCGGCGCGATCGACACTTCCGCCGGGAACGTGGTTTTGTCAGCGCGGACGGCCTGAAGCTCGATATGCTGGGCCAAGGTTCGGACGTCGCAGGTGCCGGGCTGCAGCAGCAGATCTCCCAGGCAGCCGTCATCGCCCTTCGGTAGCATGAACTTCTTGACGAGCGGCTGCCCGAGAGCATCTTCACGGCGACAACTGAAGATCAGCTCAGCGGCGGGATTGAACTCCACGATCATTCCGTCGGCATCGATCGTAATCACGCCGTCGAGCGCGGTTTGAATCATCGCCTGCTTCTGCAGTTCGCTGGCGCGCAACTCCGCAGCCGCGCGGCGATCATGCAGGATCTGCGAACGGTACATGTGGGCCCAGAACCCACAGATGCCGACGTGAACGCACGCGATGCCGAAGTGAAAGAAGAGTTTCGTGAAGCTGATGTATGTTTCCGGGAAAAACCGCATGTTGATACCGGAATTGGTCAACATCGCGAACCCGGCGTGCTGTCCGATAATCAGCAGCGTTCCCGGCCACATCGCCTTCCAGTCGCAGCAGGCAATCATCACGGCAAAGGACGTGAAGAAAAAGAAGTGCATCTCCGGCAAGCCATGCATCTGGTAAATATGCAGGGCCACGAAGATCTGCAACGCGATGCCGATCATGCACCGGGTGAAAAAGGTCCGCGGAAACTGCCACGCCGCGAGGAAGAACATCGCTGCCGAGGTCGCCCCGACGCCGATGGCCATGAGCCAGGTGTCATAGAACGGCGCGAGAATCAGGCCGACCACAAAATGGGCGACGAGTGCGAACTTCACCACCTGCTCGCCGCGCGCGTATTGATCGCTCAGAATGGCAGCGACTTCGTCGGGAGAAAACCCGCACTCCGTCGGCGCAGAGCGACCTGTCCATCGGGCGAGCGAGGCTGCCGCAGTCACAAGCCCGCCCCTTCCCGCACGCAGACGGGCAAAGCACACCCGTAGGCCTGCGTCGCTTGTGCCGATTGCAATAGAGGGTTCGTGCTTTCCCTCAGTAGTGATTCCAGCGCGATCCGGACAAACTGCGTCTGTTCCGCCACGCAGTAACGACTGGTGTTGT
>DASRYX010000400.1:0-5043 GCA_035686985.1 Planctomycetaceae bacterium
TCGCCGCGACTCTATCTGCACACGGTCCTCGATCGCTTCGAGCTGCGGCCGCGGTTTCCGATGACGCTCACCGCGGAGGATGTGACCCTCGGGAAACCGAATCCGGAAATCTATCTCAAAGCAGCGCTAGCGCTCGGCGTAAAGCCCGAGGAAATGCTCGTGCTGGAAGACAGCCAGGCGGGGACCTCGGCGGGTGTTGCCGCCGGCGCGCACGTCGTCTCGGTGCCGCACGAGTTCACCGCCGCACACGACTTCCGCGGAGCGAAGCACGTCGCCCAAAGCCTCAGCGATCCATATATCCTGAAACTGCTGGAATCGTAAGGTCCGCTGTGCGGACCGTTTGGAATGCCGGTCCGCACAGCGGAGCGGCATGATCATGGCGTCGGCGTAATGGCGTCGAGACCAATGTCGATGTATTGTCCTCCGCCGGTCTGATGACAATGGACGGCGATGATGTTGATCCCGGCCTTCAACGCTTTGGCGGCATCGGCCGGAATGCGGTACGACTGATACGCGGTCGTGTAACCAACCACTCGTTTCAACAGAATGCCGTTGAGGTAAATCTCCGCGTCTTCATCATGATGGGCGCGGAGACGGAGTTCCCCCTTCGGCAATTCGGTGACGGTGAACTCGCGCCGCAGCCAGATGTCCGGCGACTTCCAGTTCGTATTGACTTTGCTGCCGGGCGTGGACGGTTCACCAAACCCTGCCTTGCCGGTCTTCCAGCTGGAATCATCGAAGTCGGGTTTGAACCAGCCGTCCGCGGGCTTTTCGAGCGAGTACTTCCAGTCGGCCGGTGTCACTAAGGCGGTTGGTAATACGGGCGTCGTTGTGACCTTGACCGTTGGCTGCCAGAGTTTCTTGTGAGCCTCCGCGAGTGTCTTCACCGGCAGCTTTTCGACCGCGCGGTCATACGTCAGGAGACCGTTGACTTCAATTTCCACGTCCGTGGTCTGGGTGTAGATCGCGGCCGAGAGACCATCGCGGCCGATCATCGGCTGCAAGGTGTCGATCAGGTCGAGATACGCTTCGGTCAGCGCTTCCTGCGAGGAGAAGCTGCGGTAACCCCAGTTCTTCTCGTCCTGCCAGGTGTGTCGTTTCACCGGCAAGCCCAGGCCGCCGTATTCCCCGAGGACGGCAGCGCGATGCTCTTCCGGCCTCGGAGCGAACGGTCCCGGATACCGGTGGACATCAATCACATCGCCGACGGGAAAGTCATTTCCTCCGGACGCACAGTTCACCAGCCGCGTGGGATCGTATTCCTTGGTCCATTTCGTGACAGCGACCGTATCGGACTGGCCCCAGCCTTCATTGAACGGGACCCACATCACGATGCTGGGAAAGTTCCTTCGTGAATCGATGATGTGCTTCCATTCCTCGCGGAAATTGAGTGCCGACTCTTCGGAGCGTTGAAATTCCTGCCCGTCAAACTTGCCGAAGGGATCCCATTGAGCGTGCTTGTCGCCACTGGGCATATCCTGCCAGACGATCATGCCGAGCTGGTCGCAGTAGTGGTACCACCGGGCAGGTTCCACCTTCACGTGCTTGCGGATCATGTTGAAGCCGTACTGCTTCGTGATTTCGATGTCAGACTTCATCGCGGCGTCGGTGGGTGCGGTGTAAAGCCCATCCGGCCAGAAGCCCTGGTCAAGCGTGCCGTACTGGAACAGCGGCTTGTTGTTGAGCAGGATGCGCGTCACGCCCTTGTCGTCTTTGCCGAGCGAAATTTTGCGGCGAGCGTAGTATGTGGAGACCACCTCCAGCGGCCGGTCACCATCGCCTAGCAAACTAAGTTCAACATCCATCAGGATCGGCGTCTCGGGTGTCCATAACACTTTTCGATACTCCGGTGACGAATCGAGCCCTAAGGGCGTGTTGGAGACCGGCAGCGTGAAAGTGGCGTCGAACCGGATACCGTCGTTCATGTAAGTTTGTTTAACTCCGACCTTGATCGCATCACTCCCCGCGATGTCGAGTTGCATCGTGGCCGTATCCGCATCAATGTCAGGAGTGAATGTGACGCCGCGGATATAGGTCTTCGGCACCGGTTCCAGCCACACGGTTTGCCAGATGCCCGTCGTCGGTGTGTACCAAATGCCGTGCGGCTTCTGAACCTGCTTCCCGCGCGGCTGATGGCCGGCGTCGCTGGGATCGAACACCGAAACCATCAATTCGTTGTCGCCGTCGGATTTCAGGTGGGCGGTGATGTCTGCGGAGAACGGGTCAAATCCGCCGCGGTGCTTTGCCACCTCCTTGCCATTGATCCAGACGGTCGTGTCCCAATCCACCGCACCGAAATGAAGCAAAACATTCTTTTGGTTCCACGCGGCGTTCTGCGGTACGGAGAAAGTCCGGCGGTACCACAACGTCTGATCCGGCCCGACGGACTTCATGACGCCCGAGAGTGCCGACTCCACCGGAAACGGAACGAGAATGCTGCCATCCCACTGCGATGGCGGCTTCGCATCCTTGTCGGTAATGGCGTAGTCCCACAGACCGTTGAGATTCAGCCAATGCTCGCGGACCAGTTGCGGCCGTGGATATTCCGGATGGACTTTATCCGGCGTGACGTCCTTCGCCCACCGCGTCATCAGCGGCGCCGTTTTCGGCTGCCATTCGGCGGAATGCAGCGGTGTGCGGTCGAAGAGGCCAGAACCGGAAGCGAGCGAAAACAGGCACGCAGTGATGATCAGTGAGCGCATGGAGAATCTCCCGAGATGTGATGTCGGAGAGAATATCGCGCGGCACGCTTCGGCGAAAGGAGAACGGGCTTCGTTCACACGCGGCGAATGGTGACCGTCGGCCGGGCCGCTTCGGAAAGCGACTGCGCGACGACGCAGTAGCGTTCGGTCAGCGTGGCAAGTTTCTGCAGTTGCGCGTCATCGGCAGTTGTCTGCAGTTCGATCTGGATGCGGATGGCGAGAAAGCCGACGGGAATCTCTTTGCTGATGCCAAGCGTGCCACGGAAGTCGACATCGCCTTCGGCGGCGATGGTTCCGGAAGCGATGGGAATCGACATCGCTGTGGCGACCGCACACAAAGTGACTCCCGCGCAGCCAATAAGCGATTCCAGCAGCATGTCCGCGGAGCAGGCGAAACGCGGATCCCCTCCCGCCATCGGATGGAGGCCCGCTTCAGTCATCGCTCCCCGCCCGGTTTCGATGCGCACGGCAATCTGATCGACATCGAGCGCCCCGCGCACCCGCAGGGTCTTCTTCGCGGATTCCGGATCTGTCCGATAACGATCTTTCAGCGGTGCCTGCAAAGCGCGGAGTTCTTGGTCATTCATCGTCGTTGTCTTTGGGATTAGCGGATGGGTTTGTGGTGTGGTTGATCAAACCGTCGGCACAATTTCGGCTTCGTGAAGATAGCTGGCGTCAACAGGGTAGTTTCGCCAACGGATGGAGTAATTCTTCTCGAACCACGTTTGGATGTCGGGGACCACACCACTGTCGTAGTTCGGTTCCACGTGCAGGGTCTTGCCCAGCAGCGGGTCGCGGATCTCGCCCTGTTCGACGATAACACGCCCGGATTTGATCACCAGCCGGGGGAGTTCAAACATTCGCTCCCAGTTCGGGTCGGGCGTGTAAATCGTGATGTCCGCATCCGCGCCCGGGCCGAGATGACCCTTGTTCTTCAGCCCGAGTATTCGCGCCGGACCCGCACGGGTAATGATGGCGATGTCGTTCAACGTGTATTCGCGCGTCAGGTCGGCAAGGAGCGAACGCTCGCGGACCAGTGGGTGACACGTATTGAGTACGTCCCGCCGGTAGGTGCGGTCCATCAGCAGGCGGATAATCTGCGGATACGCGAGGAACGATCCGCCGTTGGGATGATCCGTGCTCATCACGACGCGCCACGGATCGTCCACGAGCAGATACCACTCCAGGCCGATGGCCCATTGCAGCGCGTGAACCAGCGATTTGTTTTTGTACTTGATCGGAGTGATACCGCAGCCGGCTTCCATTTCCGTATCGCTGCTGAACCATTTTCCGCCGTAGACTTTGGACAGGAAGTAGCCCACCGGGCCGTCACCCGTCATGCTGGTCGTCTCACCGAAGAGCACCTGGCCGACATCCACCGTGATGTTCGGATGCGAGTTCACATACTCAGCGAGTTTGATCACTTTGCTGTTGAACGTATTCTCATCGGCATCTCCCCCACCATAGCTGTGAAACTGCGCGTGGGTGATGTGTCCACGGTGGCCCTCAAGGGCCTGCATCGTTTCCAGCGTGGTCGTCCAGTTGCCGGGCATGCCGAGATTGTTGCAGTGAATATGCACGGGGTGCGGCAACCCGAGTTCATTCGCCGCCTGGGCCACACCCCGGACGATCTGCCGCGGCGTCACATCGAAATAATCGACATGCTGATCGAGGCCCGTCACGTTGCCGCCTTGGCGGGACTTCCAGACTTCCACGCCGCCGGGGTTCACGAGCTTTGGAGCGAAACCTTTGGTCGATGACAGCAACCAGCCGATAAACGCCTTCAGTTTCTCCGGCTCGTTCCGTTGCAGCGATTCCATCACATAATGGTTATTGCCCATCAGGACGAAGAAGCCCTTGTCGAGACAGGGTGTGTCCGCGAATTCTTCGTGCGCGTGCCGTGCACCCAGCGGCGGGATGGCCGCGTCGAAGGCTGTGGTGTATCCCAGCCCGGCGTACTTGTACCCCGTGGCGAACGTGCTCGGCACGCTGCCCATCGTCCCGCTGCGAGTGGTTTTTGTCCGATGCAGAACCGCGCCGTTGCGCCTTTCTTCCGGCCGCATCTTTCGGGCGACGTTCACCTTGGGCCCGGCGATGTGACAGTGCATGTCGATGCCGCCGGGCATTACGACGAGCGCGGTGGCGTCGATGACTCTGGCCGGCCGGATCGTGGGGTCAGTCGGTGCCTCGACGATCTTCCCGTCGGCAATCCACAGATCCCGCACCTGCCCATCGATTCCGTTGGCGGGATCGTAAACCGTGCCGTTGGCAATTTTGGTGTAGTCAGTGGGCGGCATCAAATCGGTTCAACCGGCCGAATAGGGAAGCATCGGTGTTAGAG
>DASRYX010000401.1:0-2217 GCA_035686985.1 Planctomycetaceae bacterium
CCACGCCATGCCGACGGCGAGTGTCGCCATTCCCATCAAGGGGTGGGCAAACCCACGCAGTCCAATGAAGAACAGGACCATCACGCCCGCGAACGACAACAGTTCCGCGCGGATACTGTCCGCCTGCGATCGCCGCATTTCATCGTTTTCGAGCACCGGAATGCCGGTGAGGGAGATTCGTGATCCGACAATCTGACTCTGCGTTTCCTCGACCACTTCGCGCAGGCGATCGACGGCCTTGGACGCCCCGGTAAAACCGGTTCCCTTCTGCGCCGGTGCCGCCATGACGAAGCCCATGGTGCCGGCTTCGTTGAAGAGGTACACGGTCTGGTTGCCCTGATCGCGCATCTTCGGATCGACCGACACGATTTCCGGCCAGGGATTGATGAAGTCATTCTTGTCGGCGGAGAATCGGTCGAGCGACTCGGCGAGCATCTCGGCGTGGTGCCAAAGCCCGCTCGCTTCTTCGGGCGAACGTTCATTCAGGTCTTGCAACTGGTACTGCAGAAGCGGAATCAGACTCTCAAGCCGGATCAGATCCCAGCGGCCGCGCAGCACAGGCCGGTAGTCGTCGAGCTTTTCGAGCCCCGCGGCGAGAAAGTCGGGAGGGAGATACTGCAATCCCTTCGCGCGCAGGTTGCCCGGTTCAATCTTATAGAGCACGTTGGCGAACAGCTCGGGCTGCTGCTTCAGTTTGTCGCCGATGTGATCGAGCGCCTGCTTGATCGTCTCGGGACCGTCGCCCTCGACCACGACCACCATGTCCGCAGATTCACCGAAGCTCTTGGTGTAGCGCAGCCAGCGCTGCTGGAACGGCGTCGAAGGGTCGATGAGATCCGAGCGGTCGGTCTTGAACTGCAGGTGCGTGACGGTGTAGCCAATCGAAACGACGCACGACAGCACGACGAGCAACAACGTCACCTTGGGATGACGCGTGCACACATGTGTCAGTGACCGAAGCGCTTCGGACATCCAGGACGGACTGTCGTCAGTCGCGTGCGAACCCGACATGCATCCACTCTCTGCAGGCAGCAAATCTCAGGGGCCAACTCCCGTCGCCGAGGGGAGGATTGGGCGACAGGGGCGACGGTTGTAGGGGACGGCGTTCCGCGGAACCAGACCAATCCCGCTGCCAGCTTTCTTCCTTGAAAGCGGCCGGCCACAACACGTCGGCAAACCTGCAGGAGTGGCCGATTCGCCTGGGGAACCATCCTTAGCGAAAATCGTACCGCAAAGGGTTGCGCCGACTCAATTCAGCCCAAGATTACAATTCCGCACGCCGGCCCATCAGGCACGGCGATGCGACCGGGGCTTCGCGAGGAAGCTCCAGCCCCGGCCACCCATCTCGATGGACGGACTAGTGCGGACTACCCGCCGGCGCGGCGGCCGGATCGACATTCACCTTCGGCGGATGGAAGAACAACAACAGAATCACCGCGGCAATGAGTGCGGCACCCGACGGATACAACAGCACCGTCCGGTAGTTGATTTCTCCCTCGGGCGAGTTCGCTTTCTCAATTGCCGGCCAGAGATACCGGGCGACGATCGGCCCCAAACCGAGAATCAGGAAGTTGAAGAGCCCCTGGGCACTTGTTCGGGCGTCCTTCGGGAACACTTCATCCACGAGGATGTACAGCGTTGCAAAGAAGAAGGCGTAACAGATCCCGTGAAGCACGTTGACCGCGACCGCGGCATAGGGATCGGGGAAGAACGCGAACACGGCGAAGCGGACGGTGTGTCCGAGGATCCCCAGAATCATCGTGTAACGCCAGCCAAGATTCTTCAGCACCAGCCCGAGGAAGGCCATCGTGCCGATTTCAGCAATCTGGCCGACGCTCATCGCCGCCTGCACCCAGTTGGTCGGCACCCCGACGTGAGCGAGGTATTTGAATGCGAAGTAGAAGAAGCCGTCGTGGACCGTCGCATCAATAAAGGTCACCACGAACAGCACGAAGATGTAGGGATACTTCAGATACGTCATGGCTTCGAGCCAGGCGAGTGACGCTTCACCTTCTTTCGCCGGTCGCGGCGGGGTGTGCGGGAGGGTCAGACTGAACGCCGCCAGCAACAGCGACCCGATCCCGGCCGTCAGGAACGCCCAGCTTTTTCCCTGATTGAGCGCCTGCCCCGAAAGTCCGGTTGCGAATGCTTTCCCCAGCCAGGCCACGAAGCCACCGGCTTCCGCCATCGGAGGCACCTTGGACCAGTCCACGAGAA
>DASRYX010000402.1:0-37557 GCA_035686985.1 Planctomycetaceae bacterium
GATTTCATCGCCGCCCGGCGACGCTGGCAACAACTGCTGGCGACGAATCCGTCCGCCAACGAAAACCTGGACTTGTCTCGGAGCGACATCGCCGCGCGGATCCTCCTGTGCGACATCATCAGCCAGCATCCCGTGGGAGTACCGGAAGCGCTCGCAAAGTTTGCGGAAGAATATCCCGACGACGAAGGCACACTCGCAGGTCGTACCGACCGCTGGACGATCTTGTTGCGCGACCAGTGGGAGCAGGCGCGGCGCTGGCCGCCGCAACAGACATCGGACGATCTGACCACCTACGCCGGCGACAGCACGCGGCAGCACATCGCCCCCCGGTCGATCGATGTCGGCGGCGAATTGTGGTCCGTTGCGTTGCCGAATCCGCGCTTGCCGACCGGACAGAAGAACGTGGTCTTCCCGCCACCGTTGCCGCTGGCATTTCATCCGGCGGTAGTCGACGACCTCGTCCTCATCAATGACGGCCGCCAGATTCACGCTTGGAATCTGTACTCCGGCAAACCGTACTGGGACGCGAGCCGTGAGGACGGCGATGTCATTTATCCCGTCGTGGCGGATCCCTCGCCGATGATGCCGATTCGCCCCGTCGTGGGACAGGCCCAATGGACGGTGACGGTGGCGAACGGCCGGGTTTACGCCCGCATGGGCTCCGCGGTGACCACGCCCGCGGCGACCGAATTCCGTGACCTCCCCGCTGAGCTGGTTTGTCTCGATATCAGTCAGGGTGAAGGTCAACTGTTGTGGAAGCAGACCGCGGACGACCTCGCGCCGGCGGCCGGTGAGTTGCCGGTCTGGCGCTGGGAAGGCACGCCGATCGTCGAAGGCGGGCGCGTGTATGCAGTGCTGTCACGCCGCCGCCCACAACTGGAATGGTCGATCGCGTGTCTCGATGCCGAATCGGGGTTGATGCTGTGGCAGCGATCGATCGGCATCACCCGCCCGACGCCCCCCGACCACGAAAACCGGGCGAGCAGTCTGTTGCTGACCTCCGGCGGCGGGCAACTCTATCTCGCGACCGGATGGGGAGCCCTTGTCGCGGTCGATCCGCGCGACGGAACGGTGAACTGGGCGGTGACGTATGAAAGCAATGCCGCCATCAATGGGTCGCTGGGCACGGTGCCGCTGCTGTATCACGACGGCCGGTTGTATGCGGTGTTGCTCGATGGCGATCGGCTGGCAAGTCTCGATGCCACGACGGGCCGGTTTGTCTGGTCGCGTGATTTAGCGGAGCCCTATCGTGAAATCCTCGGGGTTGCACAGGGGCGACTGATTGTGTCCGGGCGCTCGTTATACGCCTTCGATGCGGAAACCAAAGAATTCTTGTGGAGCGTGCCCGGTAGCGAACCGGACGACTCGGGTTATGGTCGCGGTGCGCTCGCCGGTGATCAGGTGTTGTGGACCACGAAAGATGTGTTATGGTTCATCGATCAACGGGATGGCAGGATTTTGCGAGAGCACCCGCTGCAATCGGATCGTGCACCACGTGGCGGTGGAAATGTGGTGCTCAGTCACGATGTGCTGCTGATCGCCGGTGCGGATCGAGTAACGGCGTACGGTCAATACGCCCGCTTGCAGGAGCAGTTGCAGCAGCCACTCAGCGATCGCCGTCAGCAGCTTCGCCGTGATTTGAAACTCGCCGAGATTGCCTGGAGCACAGGGAAGACAGCCCGAGCGGAAGTGCTCTGGGATCAGGTACGTCGCAATGCTGACAGTGGATCAACGCAAGAGCAACGCCGCGCATCGGCACGTGTCAGCTTGCTGCCGGGACGCCGTCCGCCGCGGGTCGCCGGCGCGAAGCCGTCGCGTATTGCCGTGACACCCGTGGGTGCGGTGACGAACACCCGATCGATCGAACCAAAGATCGCATCGATCCATTACTGGCGACGCGTGACGCATCGTCCTGTTGATGATGAAACTCACGCCCGGTTTCCCGCGACGATGCCGGGGGATCGCCCGCTCGGCGTCTTGTTTGACGACCGGACGCTGAGCTTGTGGGACATCACGAATGAGCGCGAACACGCACTCGCGCAGGCGACCGATCGAGTCGAGTGGGCCGGTCAATCCGCCGAGCGTCTGCTCGTGGTCACGACGAACGAGATTCTGATTTTCGATCGTGACACGTTTCAACTCCGGTCGCGCCGACCCCGACGAGAGTCCACACCGGCCACTTGGCGGATTCATCCCCACGGTTTGCTGATGCTCGCGCCGCCGCACGAAATCGCCCTTTTGGATGTCGACACCGGGGAGTGGCGCTGGCGACGAACCGCTGAGTCCAATGGCTGGCAATCGCAGATCGGCTGGTCTGCGGACCGCTTGGCGGTTCATCCCCGCGGAGTCGGTGGAGCGGAAATCTGGGATATCGCCACCGGAGCCACGCTGCGACGCGAACATCCCCGCACGGCTCCCTGGAAAATGACGCCGGTCTTTACGGGTTACGGCGACGATTATCTGACGGTGACCGAAGATGAGCGGCTTCAGGGCGTTTCCGTAGATACCGATCGACGCTGGGAGTATGCGGGCGTGCTCTCGCAGACGCACACGCCGCCGTGGGTGTTCCTCGATGGCGACGATGTCGTGGCGGTGATCGACGGGACGCGACTCGTCCGGATTGCCCGCAGCTCCGGTTGGCCGCGCTGGTCCACTGTCATCGCCGATGTTCCGCTACGCGTTCCGTCGGAACAGATCGCCGTCATCGACAAGACCTGTTTCACCGCGGCAGCGGGTGTGCTCCGCGCGACCGATTTTCATGCGGGGAAGACGCGGTGGGTGACCCCGTCGCAAACGTCGCCATCAATGCCGATGCGTTCCTGGATCAGCGAGGACGCTGCGGTCGTTGCCGCGATTCCGTATCCCGTATCCTCAGCCGAGAATGAGACCCAGACGGCGATCGACAGCGTGACGCTCTATTCGACCGCAACCGGCCGGCCCGTACAGACGCTCAAACTGCCGTCACCCACGGCCCGGCTCGATCTTGCCGACATCACGCCCCGACGAACCGCGATCCTGACTGATCGTGATCTCATCATTTACGAGCACTGACTTGTAACAGGCCGCGGTTCAGAAATAGGGTCCGCTGTGCGGACCATGATGAACTGTGAACCGTGAATCAAGATGGCCCGCACAGCGGACCCTGCGCGATTGTGCAAAACCATGCCGTGGTCCCTCTCAGCCCCTCGGATTTGTCATTTTTGCCGCTGAAATCGTCTTTCGGCAAAACATGCAGAAGACGCATTGACATTCGGCAGCCTTTGCAGATAACACTCCGCCCACACTCCCGTTCACAAAACAATTCGATCTTGCTCGTCCCGCACGACTCGCGTCGCAGCGGAACAACACCCGCGACATCTCCCCGTCGCCGGTCGCGTTTCTCTGTCACCTTGGCGTGAGGACGATGGTTGCAGTCTCCCGCAACGCGTGAGCGTTCTCGCTCGCCGCCTTGCTGGTGACTCCAGTCATCGTGCCTTTCGGCTGGTTCTCCAATCCAATCTTTCATCACGTCTCCAGAAAATCGCACAGGTGCGACGCGATCGCGTCACGCCCTGAGGATCGTCGCGTCATGTCGTCATCCCCGGAAAAATCGACTGCTGCTCACGGCGCGAAAGCGACCGGGGACGCCGCGCCGAAGGCCGGGATGTCGCGCCGGATGCTGCTGATCGGCGGCGTGTTGTCGGTGGTCGTGCTGCTGGGCAGCGGTGCCGTGTGGATGCTGAGCGGTCCGCCCGCAGCGACTCCGGAAGAAGAATTCGTCGAAGCGCTCCAGAAGCTTGATGCGAAGGATCTCGAGACGGCTCGCGACATCGCCAAGCGTCTGCAGGATCTGCAGTTTCATCCGGAAGAGTTTGCGAACGGCGTCGCCTACATCCTCGGAATGGCCGCCTATCAGGAAGCGGAAGCCGACACCGACCCGGTCTCGGAAACCCGTGCTACGCAGTACACCGTCGCGGCGAGTTTCCTGCGGGAAGCCGGCCAGGCCGACATTCCCGAAGAACGTAAGCCGGAATGGAGCTTCGCACTCGGCAAAAGTCTGCTGGCCGGCGGCGAACTCAGCGCGGCCCGTCCCCTGCTGGAAGATGCGTACGAACATCATCCGACACAGAAGGCCGCGGCGGCGAAGCTGGTTGCCGACCTGTATCTCAATCCGAGCTGGCGTTCCCCTGAACTGCTCGAAAAAGCACTGGTGTTGAACAACGCCGCACAACAGGGAACGACGGAAGCCGCGGAACTCGATTTCATCCTGCTGCAGCGAGCGGACATTCTGCTCGCCCTCGGCAAGACGACCGAAGCCGAAGCCTCGCTTTCCGAGGTCAAAGCGACGGATGTGACACGGTTCGGCTCGATCGTCCTCAAGGGCCGCATGTTGATGCGGGACAACCGCCACGCTGAGGCGATCGAAGTTCTGAAGCCGGTCGGTGAATCGACGGAGACCGAATCGATCTACCCGCGGCAGGCGATGTTCCTGATGGGTTACGCCGCCGACATGCTGATTCATCAGGGCTCGGTTGCCGACGCCGTGTCGGATCCGCGGCGACTCGAATTCCGCCAGGCCGCGAATGAGTACTTCCAGAAATCGATTGATCGCTTCCCGCTCTCCGACGAAGGCTTCGCCGCCCAGGTGATGCTCGCCCGGTTGCAGCAGGAAGACGGTGCCCATGAAAAGTCGCTGCGAACCTTCGGCACGGTGCTGCGGGCGATCAAGCGGGCGGAAGACTTCCACAACCGCTGGATGAGCGTCGAACAATTTCGTCAGCGCACGCTCGCCGCGTGGAATGAGTGGACCCGCCAGGGCCGCTATCCCGAAGCGATCGCTCTCGCCGAGATGATGATTCCGCTCTTCTCGCGGGACCAGGCGAACGAACTGACCGCCCGTGTGCGTCAACGGGCTGCGGAAGCTCTCTCCGATGAACTCACACAAGAGCCCTACGGTGAACGGAAGCGTCGCCGTGCGGAAGAGCAGAAGCGCTGGAACGACAGCGGCAAAGCCTTTGCAGACCTCGCGGATTCACGGCGGAACGCGGTCAACTTTGCCGCCGCCCTGTGGACGAGTGCCGAGCACTATGCCCGCGGCCATGACTTCACCCGGGCGCTGGCGAAGTACGACGAGTTCCTCGAACTGGGCATCGCGATTGAGCCGGAGCGCCCGGTGGCGATGGTGCGACGCTGTCAGATGCTGCTGGATCTCGACCGTCCGCAAGAAGCCCTGGAACAGCTCGACGACCTGCTGCGGACGATGCCCACGAGTCCGTACATTTTCTCCGCACAATGGCTGCGGGGTCAGTGTCTGCTCGAACTTGATCATCGTGATGAAGCCGAAGCCGCGTGGCGGACGATGCTCGCGTCTAACGGACTCACCCCCGCGGCGACGGAATGGCGGGATGCATTGCACTCGCTTGCCAAGCTGCTGACCGACACCGCAGCCCTCGACAAACGCCGGGCTTCAAGCAGCAACGACAGTGAACCCGTTGATCAGGACGCCCTCTGGAACGCGGTTGCCTTGCGGTCACAGGAAGCGATCCGCCGTTGGGAAGAGTTCCTGAACCGTTATCCGACATCGTCGCAGGTTGCTGAAGCCCGTTACTACTTCGGCAAGGCGCTACACCTGCAGGCCGACTGGATCGACCGCCAATCGCGAGCCGCGGAAACGGACAATGCCCGGCAGCAGACCCGCAAGCAATACGAACGGACGCTCGAACGGGCCATGAACGCGTTCCTGGAAGTCCGCGATGAGCTGACACCGCTCGCGCAGAAGGACGGGCTCAACGATCTCGACGCACAAATCCTGCAAAGCGCGTGGTTCGAACTGCCGCACGCTCAGCATCAGCTCGGCCGTTACGAAGAAGCCATCGCGTCCTACACCGCCGCGGCGAATCGTTACCCGCAAGACGTTCGCGTCCTGACCGCTTACGTGCAGATGGCCCAAGCCTACTCGCAGATCGGTAAGCCAATCGAGTCTCGCAGCGTGCTGGAACAGGCCAAGGTCATCATGGATCAACAGCAGATTCCTGCGGCTGCGTTCACCGCACCGACGACGAATCTCACTCGTGAAGAGTGGGAACTGTGGCTCGACCGCGTCCGCCAGGTGCAGCAGTAACTTTCGAACAAAGAAGTCCTGAAGACATGAACTCGGCAGCGCTCACCATCGACGACTACCTCACCGCGTTTCGCGCGCGGCGGGAAGTCTGTCGGGCGCTGCTGGAACTGTCGCGAGAACAACAGCAATTGATCGACGCCGACGATTACGACGAGCTCGTCACGGTCCTGCAGATGAAGCAAAACCTTGTCGATGAGCTCCTTGGCGGCGTCGATGCACCGTGGAAGATGTGGAAGCAACAGCGTGCGGGCTTGCCGGTTGCCGGTCAACACGCGGGTGACGTGTTGCTCGCAGAAACCGAATCGCTGCTGCTCGCGCTGCTTGATGAAGAACAGATCGGCGTCTCGCGGTTGATGACCCGCCGCGACGTCACCGAACGCGAACTCACTCAGATCACTTCGGCTCAGCAAATTCAGTCAGCCTATCACTCCACGACGGTCAGCGGATCGCAGTGGGGATTGGACGTCAACTTGTGACCGGATCTTTTCGGTCATCCCTTCGTGTTTCGTTTCCTTGTCCTTAGCACAGTAAGAATGGTGCCCCGCATGACTCAGGCGCATCCAGACATCATTCCGTTTCCCGGTCGACCCGCGGTTGCTCCCGTGGTGGCGATGGTGGAAGCTCCGCCGCCGGTACTGATCGTCAGTGCGGACGGCCCGTTGACCCAGCAGTTGTCGACGGACCTGCGCTCCGCCGGGTTCACCGTGCAGACGGCGGACACCGTGGACGCGGCGTTGCAGTCGATGCTGACCGCGACTCCCGAAGTGTGCCTGGTCGGACCTCTGTCTGATGGGCAGACCGCGGGCCAACTCGCCAGCACGATTCAACAACGCGGCTGGGCGACGCAGCTCATCTGCACCGCGACCGACCCGGTGAGCGATGTGCCGTCGCTGCTGTCGTCGACGATCGGCATCGAACTGCTCGCGGTTCCCTACGCCGCGAATTATCTGTGCCTGACGGTGACCGCCGCGTGTCAGCGTTCGCGTTCCCAGAACGAGATCAAGCGGTTGCGTCGCCAGCTGTGCAATCGCAACCTGCGGGACATGGTCGGTCAGAGCCCGGCGATGCAGCAGTTGCGACAATCGGTCCAGCAGATGGCCGATCACAATGCCGCGGTGTTGCTTGTCGGTGAAGCCGGCAGCGGCATCGAGCTGGTGGCCCAGGGAATTCACGACGCTAGCCGCCGGGCTCACCGTCCGTTCGTCACGATCGACTGCAGCGTCCACTCGGCGGAAACGCTTGAGCAGGAACTGTTCGGCATCGCGGCTTCGGGTGGCAGCCCGCGGCAACCTGGCCGGTTCGAACAGGCCGACGGCGGCACACTGTTGCTCGACAACGTGCACTGCATCGCCCTCCCGCTGCAACGCAAGCTGGCGGTTGTCCTCAAGGAACAGAAGTTCGAACACGATCGCACCGGCGATCGCGTGCGGATTGATGTTCGCGTCGCGTTCGGCACGTCGGTCGACCTCGATGAGCTGATCGCTCGCGGGTTGTTCCGGGCTGAATTGCAGCAGGAAGCGGCCCAGCACTGCGTGGATGTTCCCGCACTGCGGACCCGTCCGGAAGACATCGCGGCTCTCGCCGAGTATGCCCTGCGGAAAGTCGCCGCCCGGGAAGGTCTCGCTCCGCGCAGCCTGACGCTCGACGCGTTGCATCTGCTCCAGAGCTACCAATGGCCGGGCAATCTGCGGGAACTCGAAAGCGTGATCGAACGGGCCTGCATGATGGACAGCAGCCGCCGTCTCACCGCCGCCCAGCTCGAGCCGTGGATGACCGTCACCGCAAACGATGATGTCCCGTGCGGCCTGACGCTCCAGGAAATGGAACGCCGGCTGATCGAAACCACGTTTGCCCGCTTCGCCGGCAACCGTGAGAAGACCGCGAAGGCCCTGCAGATCGGAATTCGCACGCTCTCGGGCAAACTGCGGGATTACGGTTACCCGCCGCGCGGGGGCCCGGGGTCCAACGCCAAGCCGTGGGCTCCCACCGCTGTGGCGTTCGACGAGTCGGCCGTGGAACAACGGGCCGCGTAGTTGTCACGATCACCCGCCGGTCGGATGTGTTGTCCGACCGGCATGGACTTGGGAGAAAGCGATGCTCTCCGGATTGCTGGGCTCGACGAACACCACGCTGCTCAAGCAGGTCGCGCGGTTCACGGAACGGCGGCAGGAAGTGCTGGCGGGCAACATCGCCAACATCGACACGCCGGGCTACCGTCTCCGCGAGATGCCGACGGCTGCGTTTCAGACGGCTCTGCAACGGGCGGTCGCGCAATCGCAAGCTCCCCATCAGGCCGCGCTGTCACCGGGACTGCAGTCGCCGCTGAGTCCTGGCCTCGGCATGGCGGAACCGCCGAAGCTCGAAGACCTGTTTCCGGATACGTTGTTCAAAGCGGTGACACCGTCGGAGCAACCCGGCCTGACGTTCAACGACGCCAACAACCGCAGCGTAGAGCATCAGTTCCTCGAAATGACGAAAAACTCCCTGCGGCAACAATTCGCGATCCAGGTCCTGCAGGGGCAATACGATCAACTGCAAACCGCGATTTCCGAACGAGTCGGGTGATAGGAGGGCAGTTGGCAGTGAGCAATTGGCAGTAGGAAAGATATTTCTCTTCCACTGCCCACTGCCCACTGCCCACTGCCGAAGGAGCCTTCCATGTTTCGCACACTCGACGTCAGTGCCAGTGGCTTGGCGGCGCAACGGGTTCGCATTGATACGATCGCCGGCAATATCGCTCACTCGCACACGACGCAAGATGAGCAGGGCAACCCGTCGCCGTTTCAGCGACGGCTGGTCGTGCTCGAAGCACAGACCGATCAAGTGTCGGCAGCACGCGGTGTCGGCGTGACGGCGAAGGTCGAAGTCGATACGCAGACGCCGCCGCGGAAAGTCCTTGATCCGGGCCATCCGCACGCCGACGCCGACGGATATGTCAGCTACCCGAATGTGAATGCGATCACCGAGTTTGTGAACGCGATGGAAGCCTCGCGAGCCTACGAGGCCAACATCTCCACGATGCAGGTCACGCGTGACATGATTGAGAACACGTTCCGGCTGCTCGGCTAATTCCGTCTGATAACGCGTGAGGTCACGACATGATCAGCCCGTTGTCCTTCAATCCGGCTCTCGGCGGCGTGGCCAGCCCGGCGAGTCCGTCGATCGCGGCCACCGGTGCTCCGGGCAACTTTCAGGAACTGTTGCTCCAAGCCCTCGAAACCACGAAAGACCTGAACGCTGAGTCGCAGGCCAACGTCCAGCAAAGCCTCCTCGGCGACGAGTTGTCGATGGTGGAAACCTTTACCGCGATGCGCGAAGCCGACCTGGCTTTGAAGCTGACGATGCAGATTCGAAACAAACTCGTCGACGCCTACAACGAAATTCAGCAGATGCGGTTCTGATCCCTTGTAGGGTGGGCTGTGCCCACCAATGTTTTGATCACCGATTGAAGATGGTGGGCACAGCCCACCCTACGAAGAATCGCCGACATGGACGTTCTGCAGCGCATCACCCGGCAATTCATGGAGCTCTATCGGAGCATGGCGCCCAGCCAGCGCGCGACGCTGGTCGTTGTGCCGCTGATGGTGCTCGTCGGCTTCGGATGGTTGCTGCTCCAGCCCAAAAGCGATGGGCTTACCGCGCTGTCGTGGGGCAAGGTCTACACGACCGAGGAACTCATCGCCGCCGAGCAGGCGTTTCTGCAGGAAGGCCTGAAGGACTTCCGCCGCGAAGGTCAGCGGATCATGGTCCCGGCCGCGGACGTCGACAAGTACAACGCCGCGCTGTTGAAGTTCGATGCCATGCCGGCCGATCTCGGCGGTCAACTGCTCAAGCAGTATGAAACGATGGGGCCGTTCAGCACGGAGAAAGAACGGCAGGAACGCAAGGAAGCGATGCTGCTGCAGGAAGTCCGCCGGGTCATCCGCGCGGTTCCGGAAATCCAGGATGCCCGTGTGGCGATCGCCTCTTCCGGTCGGCGCGGGTTCGGACCGAAAAGTAAGACGACGGCGAATGTGACGGTCACGCCGCGCAATCGCCGTGAACTCTCTCCGCGACTGGTGAGTTCGATCCAGGCCGCCGTGTCGAGCATGGTGCCCGATCTCAAACCGTCGGATGTCACGGTCTTCGATGTCGTCAACGGCGTGAGTTACAAAGGTGACGCGGCCGATGAGCCGTTCGACAGCAAGCTGATCAGCCGCACCCGGGAATTCGAGAGCAACTATCAACAGCAGATTCAGCGCGATCTGTCGTACATTCCTGATGTGGGCGTGACGGTCCACGTGGATGTCGACAAGGTGAAGTCGGAGTTCGTCCGCAGCCAGGTCATTGACCCGAAGAAAACCGCGGCGCTGTTCTCGCAAGAAATGAAGATCAAGGACACGATGCAGCAGCAGCCATCGCGCGGTGAACCCGGTCAAGTGGCAAACCGGCCCGGCAGTGTCGGCGGCGCTCCCGGCATGGAGCGGAATCGGCAGTTCGCCGATGAAAGCTCGCAGGCCCTCAACGGCGTGTCCTTTGAAACGTCGGAAAAGGAACTGATTGCCGCGATGCCCAAGGCGGTGCAGGTCAGCGTTGGGATTCCCCGCGACTATTACCGGAGTGTCGCCGCTCAGCGGAAAGCCGCCGGGGAAACCGAACAGGCGAAACTCGATCCCGCGAAGATCGAGGAAACCGTTCTCGCGAACGTGAAGAAATCGGTGAAGGCGCTGATCCCCGCCGATTCACCCGCAACCGCGGTCGAGGTCACCTCGGTGGATCATGTGTCCAACATACTGCCCGATGTGAAGCCGAGTGTTGTTGAATCGCTGAACGTCTGGACGAAGGACTGGGGCGGCACGGTGATGATGGGTGTGATGGCGATCATCGCGCTGATGATGGTCCGGCGATCGATGCCCGCGTTGCCGGCGGATACCCCCCCGGCGTTTGCTCCGCAAGCCAGCGTGGCGGCAGCGGCGAGCGATGAGTCGAAAGAAGTGGAAGCCCCGCGCGAAGTCACGCAGCGCGACATGCTGCAGGGACTGGTCCGCGATAACCCCGAAGCCACCGCCGCGATTATCAGCCGCTGGTTACAAGCCGCTAAATGACCAATTTGTAGGGTCCGCTGTGCGGACCATGTGAAGCAAGCCGGCCCGCACAGCGGACCCTACGAGAAGAGCTGTTCCCGATGGATGCCGTTCGGAAAGCTGCGATTCTGCTGTTGAGCCTCGACAAGCCGCTGGCGGCCGAGGTGCTCAGTCAACTGCCGCGCGAGCAGGTCGAGAAGATCACGCTCGAAATCGCCAAGGTTGATGACGTCACCAAGGATCAGCAGCAGAGTGTGCTCGACGAGTTCGACGGGAATTTCAAAGAGCTCGTCCCGATCGAGCGCGGCGGGTTGAACTTTGCCAACGAGTTGCTGGAGCAGTCGCTCGGTAAAGACAACGCCGGGCAGATTCTCGAAAACGTCAAGCAGTCGATGAACTCGGTTCCGTTCGCCTTCCTGCACAAGGCCGGCGCGGACAACCTGCTGACGTTCATCTCGGAAGAGCATCCGCAGACGATCGCGCTCATCATGTCGCACCTGCCAGCATCACTCGCCGCGGAAATGCTGAGCGGTCTGGCGTCCAACAAGCAGCTCGACGTCATCAAGCGCGTCGCCAACATGGAACAGACCAGCCCGGAGGTGATCGCCGATGTCGAACGCAGCCTGCAGGCCCGCATGACGAGCACCTTCAGCCAGTCGATGGAAAAGCGCGGCGGCGTCCCGATGGTGGCCCAGATTCTCAACGTCACCGACCGCATGACGAACAAAGGCATTCTGGAAAGCCTCGAACAGCAGGACGCCGAACTCGCCGATGAGATTCGCCGCCTGATGTTCGTCTTCGACGACCTGTTGAAACTCGACGACAAGGCGATTCGTGCTTTGCTCAAGGAAGTCGAAAACAACCAGTGGGCGATCGCGCTCAAAGGCGCGTCGGACGAAATTCGCCAGAAAATCTTCGCGAATCTCTCGCAGCGGGCGGCGGAAACGCTCAAGGAAGAAATGGAGTTCCTCGGCCCGGTGCGTCTCACCGATGTCGAAGGCATCCAGCAGCAGATCGTGGACATCGTCCGGCGACTGGAAGATGCGGGTGAAATCGCCGTCGCGGGCGGCGGCGGTGGCGACCAGTTCATCTCCTAGTTTTATTCCTAATTGCTGACTGCTGTGATCCATGTCGCTTGATTCTCCTCGCCTGCTGAAAGCGCATTCCAACCGGCAACCCGGACCGGCGGCGGCGTTTAATTTCGAGGACCTGCGGGCGCAAGCCCTCGCCCAAGTCACCGCGGCGCAACAGACCGCACAGGAGACGATTGAAAGCGCCAGGAAGGAAGCCGAGTTGATTCGACAGAAGGCGCATGCGGAAGCCCGCGAAGCCGGTCGAAAAGAAGGGCTCAGCAACGCGGCCACTTTGATCGAACAGCAGGCGAAGCAGCTCACCGAGCAGCGCTTTGCCGAACAGATGAAGTCGACATTGCCCGTGCTGACGAAAGTCGCAGCGGCGTTGCAGCAGGAACGTGATGAATGGCTCGTCCGCTGGGAACAGGCGGCGATCGAGCTGGGAGTCGCCATCGCCGCCAAGCTGGTGCGGACGAATCTGGTCGCGCGACCGGAACTAGCTACCGGGATGATCTCCGAGGCGCTGAAACTCGCCGCAGGGCAACCGCAACTACGAGTCCATCTGAATCCCACGGACCTGACGCGGTTCGGCGACAAAGCCCAGCAGATCGTGGAAAGCTTATCCGCCTGCGCGTCGCCGGAACTGATTCCAGACCCGTCGTTGCCGGTGGGGGATTGTCGTCTGGAAACCCGGCACGGCGAGATTGACGCCCGTCTCGATGCCATGCTGCATCGCATTGCCGAAGAACTGTTAGCTGCCTGACCCTGTCGTTCCGGTGAACGAGATGCCTCCAACCACATCCTTGTCTACAACGCCTACCGCAGACGATCGCACGGCACGGCGAGCGCCGTGGCGGCAACGCCTCGTCGAGGCCGAACGCGGCATCTCCTGGGGATTGCGCGGCGACAGCACACTGTATGTGTATCTCTTCGTCGATTGCCTCACGATCGCCATCGGTGCCGTGCTGCGACTGTCGACGTGGCAATGGATCATCGTCGGGCTGGTCGTGACGATGGTGCTCGTGGCAGAGTTGCTGTGTCAGGCGCTGCGCGTGCTCACTACTGAACTGCAGCGGATCGTGCCCGAATGCCGGTTGACGCCGGTGCTGCACCTCGCCACGGCCGCGGTCACGGCGGCATTGCTCGGTGGATCGGTCGTCGTCGCCGCGATCTTCTGGCAACGCATTCGCGACCTGTACGGTTTGTGAAGCTTGCTTTAATGGATGTAGGGTCCGCTGTGCGGACCAGGACCAAGAAGAGTTGGTCCGCACAGCGGACCCTACGTTAATCTGAATGCTCACTCCGCGCGGGATTCGAGTTCTTCCCAACGCGCATAGGCTGCGGTGAGAGACTCTTCCAGCCGGGCCAGCGCTGCATTCACTGCCGTAATCGCGGCAGTGTCCTGCTGGTAGAACGAGGGTTGACCCATCTGCGCGTGCAGGTCGGCCTGCTCGGTTTCCCACGCCTCGATCTTTCGCGGCAGCTCTTCCAGTTCCCGCTGTTCTTTGAAGTTCAGGCGGCTTCGAGTCGGTGTGGCGACCGGGCGCGTTTCTCCCGCCGATTTCGCCTTCGCGGCCGCTTCGGCTTGAACGGATGCCGTCTTCTGCAACAGCCAGTCGTCATAGCCACCGGCGTACTCCTTCACGCCATTGTCACCTTCGAAGACCAGCGAACTGGTGATCACGTTATTGAGGAACGTCCGATCGTGACTTACCAGCAGCACCGTACCGGGATAGTCGACGACCAGGCTTTCGAGCAGTTCCAGCGTCTCGGTGTCGAGGTCGTTGGTCGGTTCGTCCAGCACGAGAACATTTGAAGGCTTCGAGAACAGCCGCGCAAGTAGTAACCGGTTTCGCTCCCCCCCGGACAGGAACCGCACCAGTGTCTTGGACCGTTCCGGCGTGAACAGGAAGTCTTCGAGATAGCCGATGATGTGCCGGCGTTTGCCGTTGATCAGCAGCATGTCCTGCCCGTGAGCGACGTTCTCAATCACGGTTTCTTCATCATCGAGCTGTGCCCGCAGCTGATCGAAGTAACCGATCTCCAGATTCGTGCCGTGTCGGATGGTTCCGGCGGTGGGTGTCAGTTCGCCGAGCAGTAATCGCAACAGCGTGGTTTTGCCGCAGCCGTTCGGGCCGATGATGCCGATCTTGTCGCCGCGGAAAATCGTCGTGCTGAAGTTCTCGAGAATGGTCCGCCCGGCGATCGCATAGTTCAGGTTGGCGGCTTGAATGACCTTCACGCCACCGCGGTCGGCGTCTTCATGCAATTCCACCTGCGCGGAACCAACCCGCTTGCGTCGTGCCTGATATTGCGACCGCAACTCTTTCAGCGCCCGTACGCGGCCTTCATTCCGAGTTCGCCGCGCCTTGATGCCCGTGCGGATCCATGCTTCCTCGCGGGCCAGCTTCTTGTCAAACAACTCCTGCTGGCGTTCTTCCGCGGCGAGGGCTTCCTCCTTGCGGATAAGGAAGGTCGCGTAATCGCAGGTCCAGTCGTACAGCTTGCCGCAATCAAGTTCGACGATCCGCGTCGCCAGCTTTTGCAGAAAGGTCCGGTCGTGCGTGATGAAGATGAACGTGCCTTCGAATCGCTGCAGAAAGTCTTCGAGCCAGTTGATGGCTTCAATATCGAGATGGTTTGTCGGTTCATCCAGCAGCAGGATGTCGGGATCGAGGACCAGCGCCTGCGCCAGCAGCACCCGGCGTTTCATCCCCGACGACAGATTCTCGAAGCGCTGCCACGGATCGAGCTGCATCCGCGCGAGCGTCTGTTCGATCCGCTGTTCCCACTGCCATGCTCGATCGGAGTCGACCGTCGCGGCGAGTGTTTCCAGCTGGTGCCGTTCCTCGACCGTCAATTCCTCCGCGTGGTGATGCAAACGGAAACTCGCTTCGAGCGCCGGGCCGTGGTCCTCAAACGCCGCCGCGACCATCCCGAAGATCGTGCCCCGCGCATCGACCGGGACGTCTTGCCGCTGCCGGGTGATACGGATCCCGTTCGCCGTCTCAATCGTTCCGTGGTCGGGCGCGAGTTCGCCGAGCATCAACCGCATCAGGGTCGATTTACCGGTCCCGTTGCGGCCGAGCAGGCCGATCCGCTCGCCGCGCTCGACCTGCAGATCGGCGTGTTCCACCAGCGGCGGTTGACCGAATCCAAAACTGACATCCCGAAAACTCAGCACCGCCATCCCGGTTCCATTCCTTTGCGAAGATCGCTTTTCCTATGGGTAACGTACCCGGAGCAGGCGGTGCGTCGCAATCCGCGCGGATTTCGATGAAAATCAACGATCCGCGTTTTTGACGGCAGCTGGTGGAATCCGTTAGATTAAAGAGTGTGGCGGCGGGGGCACGTCGATTACCCGAGAGGAGGCCGCATGTCGCAGGCGATTGTCGATCCGGAGGATCTCCGCCGATTTGCCGGAATGTTACGCGATTTCAATGGCGATCTGCAGTCCAAGCTGACGGTCCTTGCCGGACAGCTCAATGCGCTCAGTCAGACCTGGCGCGATCAGGAACACCAGAAGTTCTCCGAAGAATTCACGCAGCATCTCCGCATGGCGGCCCGGTTCGTCGAAGCGAATGAAGAGCACATTCCGTATCTCCTGAGAAAAGCGGAACGGATCGAAGAATACCTGCAGCAGCACTGATCGATTTGATTCCAACGCGTTGTTGATACGTCCAGACCTCTCCCGTTTGATATCCATTGCCGACTGCGCGATTCGCGACGTGGGACATTGTCCGCCATGCCGTCCGCCCGAGTGACTTCCATCGACGCCATCGTGGCCTTTCGTGCCGCGGTGATTGCGTTTCTGGATCGTGGACCGGCGGCGCTGGGAAGTTTGCGTCAGGAAACGCATCGCACGATGATGTGGCTGGAACAGGAACAGCCGCGCTACTGGCAGGAAGAGCTGCGCAAGGGCTACGATCGCATCGCCTCAGCACGCACAGCTTTGGATGCCTGCCGGATGCGGACGGTCGCCGGTCATCGCTCGGCGTGCATTGAAGAACAGGTCGCGCTGCGGAAAGCGAAAGAACGCGTGGATTACTGCCAGGAGCAGGCCGACATCACCCGCCGGTGGGCACTGAGGGCCCGCGAGGAAGCCGATGAATTTCTCGGCAAGATTGCCCCGTTGGACCGGTCCTTCCAGCAGGACGTGCCCAACATGGTTGCCGTGCTCGAACGGATGATCCTGGCGATCGAAGCGTATCAGGGCGTGACGGGTGACCTCGAAGGGGATCTTCCCCAGGAGACGACGACGGACGTCGAAGCGGAGGATCCGTCGTGAAGTTTTTGGTGCTGATCCTCACCGCAGGGTTGATCTGTTTCGGCAGCGCGGTTGCGGTCTGCGCTGCGGCCGATACGCCGCCTTCGAAGAAACTCGATGTCGGATTAGAGAAGAAAATCAACGACGCGCTGACGAAAGCAAAAGACTCACTGCTGAAGACCGGGGCGACTGGACTGGTTGACAGCGAGGCCTCCATCGTCGCGTACGCGCTTCATAAAGGCGGGCTACCCGCCACGCATCCCAAAATCGCCGGGGCGATCGACGCCATCACGCAGAAGATTCAGGCCGGGGCATATGGCACCGGCAACGGACCGCCCCATCACGTCTATGAAGCCGCGTGCGATGCCATGCTGCTGGTGGATATCGACCCCGCAGCGCACCAGGCGAAGCTGAATGTCCTGCGCGATTACATCACGACACGGCAGCGGTCGAACGGGTCCTGGCATTACCCGGCGACCCCGGCGGCGGACAACGTCGGCGATACCAGCATCACGCAGTTTGCGCTGCTCGGCTTGTGGGCCGTCCGGCGCGCCGATATTGAAGTGGCGCCGGAAGCCTGGGACAAAGCCGCACGCTGGCTGATCGATACGCAGCTCAGCGACGGTGGCTTTGCGTATCATCCGCAGGAGAAAGAAAAGCCCGAAAACTACAACTCGACAATGTCAATGACGGCGGCCGGGGCTTCCTCACTGCTGATCATTCAACGCATGCTGTACGGCGACCGGATCATTTCCACGCCGGAAGCGGTGCCGTCCAGCCGCAAGCGGTTCGGCGTGCTGGAAGCCTTCCCGCAGGAAAACAGCGCGGGGCCGAAAGCGGCAGCTCAACCGGCGAAGAAGATCAGCAATGAAACGCTGGACAAGAGCATTCGCAAAGCCCACACCTGGCTCAACGGCCACTTCGACCCACGACCGAAGTTCCATTTCTACACGTATGAACTTTACGGTTGCGAACGCGTCGGATCGTTGCTGGAAACCGACCGATTCGGCAGTCACCACTGGTACGAAGACGGGGCTCAATCACTCAGTGAGAATCAACGTCCCGACGGCAGCTGGTATGCCACCTCGTCGCCGCGGGCAATGACGGCGTTCGGCATTTTGTTTCTCACACGCGCGACGCAATCCATCGTCACGCCACGGGTGAAGGTGCGCATGACCGGGGCGGGGCTCCTCGCCGGGGGACGCGGTTTGCCGGATGATTTATCCAAGGTCGCCATTCAGGACGGGTCCGTCACGCAGCGGAAGAAACTCGGACCGCTTGATGAACTGCTCGCCGATCTGGAAAAATCCGCTGTCACCGACGTTCCGGTCAACCCGCAATCGGTGATTGCCACGCTGCAGTTCGATAAGCCGGACGAACTGGTGGGGAAGCTCGACCAACTACCCGCGATGTTGAAACATCCCAAACCCGAAGTCCGCCAGGTCGCCGCCTGGGCGCTCGGCCGTTCGGGCGAGCTGCGCATGATCCCGTTGCTGGTTACGGCGCTCGCTGACACCGATCTGAACGTCGCTGCGGATGCCAGCCTCGCCCTGTGTGTGCTGACACGACAACCGCAGGGCATTGCCAAAGGCGATTCGGCGACCGATCGCATTTCTCCTGAACCGCCGGAAGTGAACGAGGTGGACATCGACGGCGAAAAGCTTCCCCCCGAGAAGATCGAAGCCGCAAAAGCAGCGCTCGCGGAATGGCGACGGAGCAGTCAGCAGGCGTGGACACGCTGGTATCTCGCTCATCGTCCGTATGATGAACGCGACGATCGTCAACAGATTCGCAACAAATAACGGACGCCGCACCGCTGATGCCTGCCCCTTCCGATGCTCCGATCCCCGTGCTGCGTGTGACGCAGTACGACCGCGCCGCGGCCGGGGTGATCGCGGCGTTCGTGGTGCTGGCCGTGATCTGCGTCGCGATTGTGTCGTTGTGGATGTCAACCCGCCCGGTTCCGGTGGCGCTCGCAGTTCCGGTGGAAATCGTCGATTTGCCGGGCGGCTTCCTCGACGGCTCGATCGATGAGACACTGCGCGTGGATGCCGCGGGACCGGAAGTGTTTAATGCCTCTCCGGCGGATGAGGTCTCGACCACGCAGCTCGAAATCGCGGAGTCGCTGGAATCCTCCACATCGATGTCCGACATTGCCGGCGCAGCGGCTCCGACCCAACAGCAGTTCGAAACTGGCGGCACGAAGAACATCGGACAGAAGGGGAGTGCCAAGGGAACCGGGCCACGACCCTACGGCTTCGGAGGCCCCGGAGCCGGTCTCCCGCGTGAACAGCGCTGGTTCGTGCGGTTCGACAGCCAGGTCAGTCTGGACGAATACGCTAAGCAACTTGACTTCTTCAAGATCGAACTGGGAGCGCTTCTCCCCGACGGACGGCTGGCGATCTTGTCGCAGACCGCGCAACCGAAACCGGCACTGCGTTACATCGCCCGCGGTTCGGACGAGCAGCGGCTCTTCATGACGTGGCAGGGCGGCGAGCGGCGATTCGCGGACGTGCAGCTCTTTGCGAAAGCCGGCGTAACGGTGCCGGGCGATGCGCCGTTGTTTCAGTTCTATCCGAAGGACATCGAGGCCCAACTGGCGACGCTGGAGCGCGATTACCGCAACCGCACCGCGCGGGAAATCAAGCGGACCTATTTTGTCGTCATCCCACAAGGCGCGGGATTTGGTTTCCAGGTGGTCCGTCAGACACTACATCAGCAGTAACATCCGCTCATCGCCATTCCATTTCGTAAGTCACCGATTCCATGCCGAGTTTGCAGGTCCTGTTTGCCGACGGTCGCCGGATCACGAAAACGCTGGAGCGGACATCGCCGCTGACAGTCGGAGCCCAGTCGTTTAACGATGTCTGCATCGCTGAGCCGGGCGTTCCTGCGCTGGCGTGTCGCATTGGCTGGAACAAGACTGGGTTCGAGCTCACCGCGGCAACGGCGAATGGAATCGAAGTCAACGGGACCGTGGTCGCCCATGCGGTTCTGCGGAATGACGATCTCATCCGCATCGGCACCGCCGACGCCATCTTTCTCGATGAAACCGCGCCGCCGCCACCGCCGGTGAAAAAGCGTGTGGAGGAACGGAAGCCGGTCGTCATCGAAGAGTCGGAGCCTTCGTTGTTCGAGGGCCCTGTGCATGTCGAGTCCTCGTCCGCAGAAATCACCGACGAATCCGAAGATCTGCCGGTGCTCACACGTCGCCGGGCCGACGAGCGCGAAGCCGAAGCACCGCCGCCAGTGGTTGCCGCCCCACGCGATGTCACCGGCGCGGTTCACCGTCCCGGTGAAGAGCAGGTCTTCAAGTCGCCGTTGATTCTGATTCTGACCACAGTGACCGGCGTCCTGCTGCTCGTGGCGGCGACACTGTATTTCCTGATGGGCCGTGAATCGCAAACTCGGCTCTTTTCCACCGGAGAGAAAGAACTCGCGTCGGGCCGATACACGCAGGCGATAGAAGCCTTCGAACAGTTCCGTAAACTGTATCCGCGCAGCCAGCAGCGGCATGCCGCTGAGGTGGGCATCGGCAAAGCCCTCGTGCAGCGTGAATTGTCCGCCGCACCGCCGCGATGGGAAAATGCGTGGAAACAGCTGCAAGAACTCGTTAGCGATCAGCGCAAGGCCGCCGACTATGGCGACCTGCGGCCGATTGTACGTGACCTCGCCGAACAGATTGCGGTTGGGTCGGCGAGTGCTGCCGAAACCGCGGCCGAGGAAAAGCTGCTCACCGTTTCCGCTGAAGCCACGCAATTGATGGAACGATCGACGCCGCCGAACTCACCGGAAGCGCCGGCGCTCAAGCAGATCCGTGACGCGAGTGATCGAGCGCGAGGGGCGATTGTTCGCCGTCGTGCGCTCGAGGCGGCACTCACGAAGATGACCACATCGCTGGAAGCGGGCGACGCGATCTCGGCTTTGGCCACGCGGCAGGCCTTGCTCCTGCAGTTTCCTCAGTTCGCGAAAGAGAAGCGATTTGAACCGCTGGTGAAGCAGGCGCGGGAGATCGCGCTGAAGGCGGTGTCCATCCGCGAAGTGGACCGCGATGCCACCGCCAGCCCGAAGGTGATGATCGCGCCGTCAGTTCTGCCGGTGGTGCATGCGCGGTCGCGCACCGATGAGTCGTCGCTGGGGCAGGTGGCCTATGTGCTCGCCGCCGACGTCTGCTACGCCGTGGATACCGTGACTGGCGACGTGGTCTGGCGACGCGCTATCGGACGGAATCCACCCTTCTTTCCGCTGGCCTTGCGGGATCCGAAACCGTGCGTGCTGCTGTATGACGGTCATCGTCAGCTACTCTTGCTGTGCGATGCGAAGCAGGGCGATGTGATGTGGCAGCAGCCCCTCGAGCACGCCCCGGTCGGTCCGCCGGTCCTGCATGGTGGCCAGGCTTATCTCGCCACGCGCGGTCGGCGGTTGCTGCGGTTCGAGGTCGCGTCGGGACGGATCTCCACACAGCTGGAATTCCCGCAGGAACTCGCCGCGGCGCCGGCGTTATCGCCCGACGGCGAATCGCTTCTGATCAGCGGCCAGCGGGGGTTGGTGTATTTCGTGTCAACGCATCCGCTCGCTTGTCAGGCGGTGACATTCACCGATCACGCCGAGGGCAGCGTCCGTGTTCCGTTGCTTCCGATGGGGCGCTTGTTCCTGTTCTGTGAGCACGATCAGGCCGACAGTTCGCGGTTGCGGGTTTACCGCCAGACCGATGTGACAAAGCCGCTCGTGGAAGAAAGTTTTGTGCGGATCCGCGGCGGTGTCTACGATCCCCCGGCGTTACGGGGAGCCCAATTAGTGGTGCCGACACAAGGCGAACGGCTCGCCGCATTCACCGTGGATGACGAACCGAATCGCACCGCGCTGTCACCCGTCGGCGAGTACCGCGTGCAGGATGCCTACGGCGGCCCGCTGCATGTGATGCTCGGGCCCGACCAGCAGTTCTGGATGAGCAGCACGGCGTTCCGGCGATTTCAGCTCGGCACCGATAGCATCAAGATGGATTCGCGCGTTGCCGCCGTCGGCATTACGGCACAGCCGCTGCAAGCCATTGCCGAGACGTTCTTCGTCGGCCGCCGGACGACGACTTCCACCGCGGTCACGTTTTCCAATCTTGATCGCGAGAAGCTGAGCGGCTCATGGCGAACCGTCGTCGGCGGACGTCCGCTCGCGACATCCGTTGCCGACAACGGGAATCTGATTCTGGTCAACGATGCCGGCGCGGTATTCCGCTTGTCGCCGTCGCGGCTGCAGCAACCGGGTGTCGAGACGCGGGCCTTCGAAGAAATCGAGTTGCCCGCGGGTGTCGATCAACCCTTGATGGCCGAGCGGCAACACGACGGCCGCATTGCCGTCATTGCGAATGGATCGTCACCAACATGGTGGATCGTGGAACCGAATGGCTCACTCGGCAAGCCACAGAAACTCCCGGAGAGTCTGTCGGTTCCACCGGTCCTGCTGGACATCGGCTGGGTGATGGCCCGCCCGGGGCGATTGAGTGTCGTGCCGACGGCGGGAACGAAAGTCGATGACTGGCGGGCTCCCGCCGACGGCGACGGTTCCGCCACATGGACCGCTTTGCTGCGGTTGTCGGGCACGGAACTGCTGCTCGGTGATGCCTCCGGCCGCTGGCGACGACTGCAGGTGCGCACGGGCGATATTCCGCATCTCGCGGAAGTGCAATCGGTCGAACTATCGCCGCTACGAAGTCCGCCGCGCGTCGCTGGGGATGTCATCGTCCAACTCGACGAAGAAGGACGCCTGCACCGGCTGGATGCGCAGACGCTCGATGAGAATGCCCAACGCAGCCTCTCTGCCGACGCGGCCGGCTTTGATCTAGTGCAGAGCGATCTCGTGCTGGCGTGGTCCCCCGGCGCCCTGCACGGCATCCCGATCAAAGAGTTTCAGGCCGGCGGATGGTCGCTGCCGCTGGACGGGTTGACGGTCGTCGGTCGTCCGTTGGTCCGCGGGGATCGCGTGCGCGTCGCGACTTCCAACGGCATCGTGGTCACGCTCGACTGGCGGACGGGGAAAGAACTGCACCGGGAAACGTTGCCGCAGGCGCTGTCCGGCTTGATGACCACGATTGATCAGCACGACTATGCGATTGCCCTGGATGGAGCGGTCTTTCGTCTCGCCGATTCGCCGGAGGGTTCGCCATGAACTTCGCTGTAGTTTGGCGCGTCAGTCTTCGGTTTTCCCTAACCGCGATCGCTTTCTGTTTCATTCCTCCTCCGAGCGCTTTCGGTCAGGCCACCCCCAATACAACGGCGGAGGAAGAAACGCCGCTGCCGAAACTGATTGACATGCCATTGCCGACGGCGGAGTCGCTGCTGCGGGAACGCCCGCGCGACTGGGTGGTGCTGCTCAATCAGGATGTGCTGGTCGTGGAACCGCTCTTCCCGCGACCGGATACGCTCAAGCTCCGTCGCGAGCAGTACGACAAAATCGTCAAATCCAAGCCGAGCGAAATCGGCCCCGAAAACCGTACTCGAAAAATGTACGAGTACGAGCGGATCAGCGTGACCCTGCTGGACGGGGGCGTCGAGCCGGAATACCTCATCGAAACCAAGCACATCGAAAAAGTCATCTACTTCGAGGATCTGATTCTGCAGCGAGTGACCAAGCTGCTCGACGAAAAGAATCCCGCCCTCGCTTACGATCTGATCACGATGGTCGACCGGCGACAGCACGACTGGCCGAACCTCGATCTGCATTATCAGCGCTGCCTTTTCGTGCAGGCGGAACAGCATCAGCAGGCCGGGCGGTATGAAAACGGGCTGGTCGTGCTCGAGCAACTGCAGCCACTGGCCCCCGAGTATCCCAACCTCTCGGTTCTACTGGGGCGGACGGTGGAACCGTTAATCGAGACCGCCTTCAACGCCGTCGACGACCGCCGGGCGCGGCACTTCCTCGCACGACTGATCAAGCTGCAGCCGCAGCATAGCGTCGCCGTGAAATGGCGTGACAAACTGATCGCGCGGGCGACACAGGAACTGAGCACCGCGCGGAGTGAATCGCAGGCCGGTCATCACGGCGAAGCGGTCAGTCATATCGATCTCGCTGCGCGGGCCTGGCCGGATCTCGCGGGATTGAAGGATGCCCACAAGCAGTTCGTTGAACGCCACCAGCGCCTGCGCGTCGGCATCTGGCAGCCTGCCGACAATCCCGCCGATCCGTATCCCGGCCGACATGCCGAACGGCATCACGATCTCGGCACCATTCCGCTGTTCGAGCCGGAACGTGTGGTCGATGGCGTGGTCCGCTATCGTTCGGCCTACTTCGAAACGTGGGAGCCGCGTGATCTTGGCCGGGAATGGGAATTCTGGTTGCGTCCGCGGCGGGCGGAATGGGAATGCCGTCCCGCAGTCACGACCGGGTTGATTGTGGACGCTTTGCAACGCCGCTGGGATCCGATGTCGCCCGAGTATGATGACCGCTGGGCGGGGCATGTCGCCGCGGTTTCGGCACCGTCGCCCCAGCAGTTGCGGATGAAGCTCGAGCGGATTCCACTGCGTCTGGAAGCGTGGTTACGGTCGCCGATTCGACTGGATGAAGCGACCCGGTCGTGGAACACCGATCTCGACCCCGCAGTCTGGGATAACCCCGCGCAGCAGCGGTTCCGTCGTGTGGAACACACAGATCAGAAGAGTACGTTCGTCCGGTCACGACCTGAGCCGCCTGAGCTGAAGGCGCGGCACCTGACGGAGATCGTCGAGCAGGCGCTGCCGAACTGGGATCGCGCATTGCAGGCGTTGCTGCGTGGTGAAATCGATATGGTTCCCGCCGTCGAATTTCGTGATGTCCGCGGGCTGCAGAGCGACTCGCGCTTCTTCACCCTGCAGGCCGCATTGCCGCGGACGCATATCGTGATGTTTCATCCGGAATCGTTGCTGATGCGGTCGGCCCCCTTACGCCGGGCGCTGCTGCAGGCCCTGCCGCGGGAAGTTCTTCTCGCGGAGACGGTCCTGGAAGGAGCCGATCGGTCTCTTGGGCGATTAAGCACCGGACCGTTTGCATCGACGACCTACGGTTATTCAAAAGATCTGCCGCAGCCGGTGTATGACGTGGTGACGGCGGCGTCGCTGGTCGCCACCGCAAAGAAAGAGCACGGCGGCACGTTGCCCACCCTGCGGATTGTCGCCCCATCCGAAACGGCGATTCAACGAGCCTTGCCGCGGATGCTGGAGGCCTGGCAACGCATCGGCTTGACGGTCGAAGTAGTGAAAGAACCCGGAACGCAATGGGACATGGTTTATCGCTCCCTGCGGGTTGTCGAGCCGTTCGCCGATTTATGGCCGTTGTTCTCGCCCTCGGGAAATGTCGATCATGCCGCGATTGCACCGTTTCCTCACCCCGTTCGCGAAGAGATGCTGGAACTGGAACGCGCCGTGGACTGGACAACCGCGATGCGCACGCTGCAGCGTCTGCAGCAGGAATTCCTGACGGAAGCCCGCTATCTCCCGTTGTGGGAAGTCGACGAGTTCCAGGTCTTCCGCCGCCGGGTCGCGGGATTGAATCCCCGGCCGATGCATCCATATTTCGACTGCGAACGCTGGACGGTGCAATCGTGGTTTCCGATGGAGACCCCGTGATGAGAATCAACGGAGTTCGTCTGCTGCCAGCGTTAGTCATATGGATCGCAATCGCGTCGTGTTCATCCGCCGACGATGAGCCGTTTCTCACGCCGATCGAGTTCACACCGTATGCGGTGGCGATCCGCGTCGATTTGCCTGGCGACGATGCGCAGGGAGTGATCGACACCGCAAAGTTCAACACGGAACTTCAGACCGCGGTGGCACGATTCGCGGGACAGCGTTGGGATATCGATCAGACCATCGGCGCGAATCATCGGTGGGCGCGCGCTTCGGCGTGGCGCTCACTGACGAAGGAAAGCTTGCCAATTGAACTCGACGCGGTGCAGCGCGAGTTCGTGTACCTGATCCGCATGCAGTGGCAGACGGATTCGCTCCGCGCAGAAGTGCGCTTGTGGGAACCACTGCTGAAATCGCTCAGCCCCCTGAGAACCGTAACAGCGCGGGATCCGCGCGCACTGCCGGAATTGATCGCTGTCGCGGTATGGGATCTGTTCCGTCCGCGCGGTCACTGGCAGAAGATCGATGACGGACAAGCCCGGCTCACCGTCCAGGCGGGCGGACTCGGGCTCGAGGCGGGATTACCGCCGCTGGTTCAGCCCGGCGAAATCTTCGCCCCGTGGATTGTCATGCGCAAACGGGATCAGTCGGTGGAGCGAATCGTTCCGCAGCCGTGGACGTACTTCATTGCCGAGACGCTCACGGAGGGCCGCGGAACGGCGCGGATTGTCAGCGGGATTCGGAATCCGCTGGGACTCAAGCCGCGGGGGCGTGTCGAATTTCTCGCCGTCGCAGCCCGGAGTTCGTGGCCGGAAACAGAGTTCACGTTCCGCCGCCAATCGTCGCCGCCGGAAGTCCTCGCGGCGCATGAAGTCCAGTGGCATCGCGACGAGTTCCCGCTCGATGAAGAGCATCCGCCCGAACTGCAGCGGCAACTCACCGACCGGTTCGGCCGCGTCACCTTGAAGCGCGACGCCGAGTCGCGGCTCCAATGGTTGAGCATCAGCAGCGGCAGTCAGCTGCTGGCGCGTCTGCCGGTGGTCCCCGGTGAAGAATCTCACCGCGAGGTGATGTTGCCGGACGACAGCCTGCGGCTGCAGGTCGAAGGCCAGTTGCAGCTGGTTCAAAGCGATCTGCTGTCGTTCGTCGCGACCCGGACAGCATTGATGGCCATCGCGCGTGCATCCGCCAAGAAGGCCGATTGGGCGACTGTGGATAGTCGGCTGAAACATCTCGATGCCTTACCGACGCCGCAGAGTTTTCTCGATCGCGTGACGGCGATCCGCGTCACCGCCGTCAATCGAGCCCGCGAGCGCCGGGACCGCACTTCGGAACAGCGCATTCTCCGCATGACCGACGACACGGCGGAGCTCGTCAAACGCTATCTCACCGACGAAAAGATCGTGCTGCTCAAAGAGGAACTGGCAGAACTGCGCAAAGCGGATCGTGATGAACCGGAAGCGGGGAAACCGAAATTGTAAACGCCGTGGACAGACTAACGTTGATGATGCGCCGCGGTGTCACGGCGCTGTTGCTGATCGGGTTCTTTGCGTCGGTTTTGCCGGCGGGAAAATTCAATCGTCAACTCAGCGTCGGTGATGCCGCCCCCGCATGGGAAGGCTTGCGCGGCGTCGACGGCCAGCTCTACAGTCTCGCAGCTTGGAAAGACGTCCCGGCGGTTGTAGTCGTGTTCTTTGCGAACCGTTGCCCTGTCGCCGAAGCCTACGAACAACGGCTGCTGCAACTCACGGCGGACTTCCGTGACCGGGGCGTGCGCGTGATCGCCGTCTCGGTCAGTCATCACGCCAGTGATCGCTTCGAAAAGATGCAGCAGCGCGCTCATGAACGCCGCTGGACGGTGCCCTACGTGCAGGATCTGACGCAGGACATCGCCAGAAAGTACGGCGCGACGACTACCTCGCAGGTCTTCCTGTTGAACGCCGAACGCAAAATTGCCTACATGGGGGCAATCGATGACCAGTGGAAGGATGCAGCGAAGGTCGAAACGCCTTACCTGCGCGACGCGCTGACCGCCGTTCTGGCCGGTAAGCCCGTGGACATTGCTGAGACCCGCCCGCTCGGCTGCGAGATTGAATATCTCGATGCGAAAAAAGCCCGCGCGGACGAGTGATCAGACCCGCAGTCCCGCCGCTTGCATCAACCGATCGGTGGCCGTGTACGCTTCCCGCACCCAGGCTTCGATCTGACTCGGTTCGGGCGAATACTCCAGTTCGATCGAGATCGCACCGTCGATCTGCAGCACGGCAATCTCGTGGAGATATGGCGCGAAATTGACGACCCCGCGACCAGGCGGCAGGTCCCCGTGAACTTTGCCGTCGCAATCGGAAATATGGACGTGAATCGCGCGGCCCTTCAATCGCCGCAAGTCCTCCGGAGCGACGTTGGCCAGACAGAGGTGGGAAACATCGATGTTCGCCGCGACCGCGGGGTGCGCCACGTCATCCAGGAAACGCACCATGTTGTCGACGTTATTGAGCAGCGACAGCGCAAACGGTTCAAGCTCGAGCGCGATCTGCAGCCCGAGTTCCGCGGCATAGTCGCCGAGACGACGGCAGCTTTCCACCGCCAGTCGCCACTGATGTGCCGGCGGAATTACTTCGCGATTCCAGATGTACTCGCCGAGCACCAGCAGCAGATTTCGCCCGCCGAATTCGTACACCATGTCGAGGTACTGCGCACAGCGGTCGATATGGAACCGCTGCACGCTGGGATTGAAGTCGATCAGTCCCGTGGCGACGCAGCAGACCGAGACGATTGGCAGTTGCAGCCGCTCGCATTCCCGGCGGATCAGCTGCCGTTCCTGAACCGAGATCTCAAGCGGGTCGGCGAAGATATCGACGGTATCGAAACCGAGGTCCTTCGTCTTCGCCAGGCCCCACGCGGTTTCCCGACCGGCTTGCGCCCACGCGGAATTGATCAATCCCAGCTGCATCGGTGCGGTCCTACTCCAGCGGCAGGAAAATCAGCGTCCCGGCGAGCATGTCGGGAACGATGAGCTGCTGGTTCTTGCCGTCGTAGAAGAAGTCGGCGGCGGATTTCAGCCCGTCGATCAGCACCTTGGATTCCTTGGTTTTGCGATCGATCTTCACCACTTTGCCTTCGATCCAGCTCGAGGCAAAGAAGTGATCCTTGGTGACGGTCAGGCCGTCGATGCCGCGCGGCCCGTTCGCCACGGTCTGGTACTTCCCGTCGTTGTAGCGGACGATCTCGCCGGTGAAGAAGTCGCCGACGAACAGACGTTCCTGCTCTTTCGTGCCGCCGACGGCGACGCCGTTCGGGAACCGGATCAACGGATTGCCCGACGGCACGGCGAGGCTGACCTTGCCCTCGAGCGTGATCTTGTAAACGCAGCCTTTATTCGGCAGGGCTTTGGCTTCGGCACTATCGAGACCGAACAGCTTGCGCTCCCCGCTGGGGTCGAACATCGGCGTCGGCGTGCTCATTTCGGAAACATAGACGCACTCGCCATCTTTCCCCGGAGCAACGTCATTCAGGAATTCGATCGGGGCGGGAAAGTCTTTCGCTTCGGCGAGCTTGGTCGCATTGCCTTTCGCATCCACCTTCCAGACGGTCGTTTCGTCGGCGGTGATGAGATGCTGGCCCACGAAGACGAGGCCTTTGGGCGCATTGAAGCCTTTCGCGAAGACGCTGACTTCTTCGCCGTCGACGGCCACGATCGTTCCATCACCGGGCTCATCGCCGTTGATCATCGTGACGTAGAGCTTGCCGCCGAAGCCGCGGCAGACGCTTTCGGGGCTCGTGCCCACTTTCACCGACTTGTGTTCCGCGGCGAAGAGCGTTCCTGTAACACAGAGCAGCGAGGCCAACAGCAACCACGAACGAAGCATGCGCATCTCCTGAAGAAAGGTTCGCCGCCACGGTAGCAGTCGCGTTCGGGCTTCACAAGCGAATGTCACGGGGCTTACTCGGCCTCATCCGCGAGGGGCAAGCTGCCGCCGATGGCACAGAGAAACTGCTCGGCGGCGCTGCGGGGATCAGTGGCCGAACAGATGCCGCTGGAGAGGGCGACGCGGTGCGCACCGGCGATCATCACGTCATCGAGATTCTCCAACCCGATTCCGCCGATGGCAAACCACGGCAGCGCGATCTCTCGTGCGACTTCATTCACGAATGCCAGACCGGGGAAGTCATCGAACGCCTTGGTTCTCGTGGGAAAGGTCGGACCGACACCGAGATAGTCGGCTCCGTCGAGCACCGCAACCCGAGCCTGTTGGATTGAGTGCGTGGAGACTCCGATCAGACGCTGCGGGCCGACAATCACCCGCGCATCGGCGACCGAGCATTCATCCTGTCCGATGTGCACGCCGTCGGCATCGACCATCGCGGCGATGTCGGGTCGATCATTTACGATGAGCAGCGCGTCCCGTTCGCGCGTCCACCGGCGGACATCCCGGCAATGCGCGATCAACTGGCGGTCCGTCATCTCTTTTTCGCGCACCTGAATCATGCGGACGCCGGCGGAGAGGGCTTCGTGAATCACACGCCCGGCGCCGACGGGACAGAGCGCATCGGTCACCAGCAGATAGATGCCCTGATCGCGAAGACGGGATCGATTCGCCTGTGTCCGCAACACCGCTTTTTCGAGGGTGTAAGCGCGATAGCGCTGCGATTCAAAACGCCGGCCGAGTTCGCCATCCACGATTTTGCCGTACTCTTCGAGTGACCGCAGCGCCTCCTGCAGCCGTTTGAACGCGGCGGTGAGGACAGCCGTAATCCCGGCACGCTGGTATTCGGCAACTGTCGCGACGTTCGTGCCGACATCGCCCTGAGTATCCCGGGCGGCGAGCAGACCGTTTTCCGGTAAGATCGATAACCCTTCGGCGAGCGCATGCCGGATCTGCTTCAGCTCGCGGGTCAGGAACTCGTCGTTCAGCACGAAGCGCGCATAATCTTCAATCACCCGCAAAGCTTCCCGCGCGCGGTTGGCGGCAGCGTCGAGTAAACGCCACAGGATCATTGATGGCGGGGGCTCACTCGCCGGGAGTTCAACGTCGACGCCTTCGGGGATCGTGATCGGCGAGTCATCCAGATACAGCGGTGTCTCGGGGATCAGCGCCGTCGGCGTGAGTCCGTGCGTTGCGAGGATGTCGGTCGCCGACGAGGCAATGTGCACGAGACTCCAGAGGAGATGGTCTGTTCCGACTTGAGGGATGCCCGCGAGCCGCAGCGCGTGGGCCTGGGCTTCGTGCAGCAGCGTCGACGCATCCCGGCTCCACGGGATCAGCGTGGAAAAGGCCGCGATGTCTTCCGGCCATGCGTGTGATGTCGGCGCGATCTGTTCACGCACGTAATGTGGCGAAACGCCCTGTGCGGAGAGGCGACCGGCGGCACGACCTTCATCAAGCAGCAGCGCCGCGAGCAGATGCAGGGCATCCACCTCAACGGACTGCGTCCAATTTGCCAGCCGCGCGGCTCGCTCGACGGCACGCCGCGCACCGTCAGTCCATTCTTCAAGGGCGAGTTCGTCTAGCATCAGCGCGTCCGTCGACCGGATCGTGGATCATTCGAAGTAGCGGACCGCGTTCTGGAAAATGCGGAGTCCGTCGCCTTCCGCCGAGATCGCGCGGCGGGTCCATTGCGGATGCTGCGTGCCGAACAGGAAGCGTTCGGGGTGCGGCATCAGTCCCAGGACCCGTCCCGTCGGATCGCCCAGACCGGCGAGATCGGCGACGGAACCGTTCGGGTTCGCGGGCCAGGCCGGTCCGTAACCGTTCGAGGAACGACTCCACGGAATATACCGCAGCGCGGTCTGACCGCGCTCTTCCCACCGGGCGACAACCGACGGATCGCGGGCGACGAGCCGGCCTTCGGCGTGAGCCATCGGCATGTCGATTTCATCAATACCGCGCAGGAACACATTCTTCGTGCTGCCGACCTTGAGTCGCACCCAGCGGGCGTTGTAGCGGCCGTTCTCGTTCCAGGTGAGCGTCGCGGTCGGAGCCGAACGGACTCCGGCGGGCCAGCTTTCCGCACCGTCGGGCAGGACCCCCGCTTTCACCAGCACCTGGAAACCGTTGCAGATTCCGAGGACAAGTTTGTCTGCGGTGAGGAACTGGGCAATCACGTCGGCGAGATGCGCCCGCAACTGGCTGGCAAAGACAACGCCACTGCCGAGATCGTCGCCGTAGCTGAAGCCGCCGGGCACGCAGAGAATCTGCATGTCGTTCAACAGCGCCGGTTGTTCGAGCAGGCGGAAGAGATGCAGCACTTCGGCCTGTCCGCCCGCCATCTGAAACGCGTGAGCGGTTTCCGGGTCGCAGTTGGTTCCAGGGGCCCGCAAGACACAGACACGAGGGCTCGGCATTCTCAATCCAGCTCAGCAACAGGGGAATGGGACTGCGATTCATCCTATCAGAACCGCAAAGTTTCCCCAAGAATCGACGTGGTCGACCGCGGAACTCGCCCCCGGTGCCGCTCCGGCGACCTCCGGCGCACGGTCTGTTGCCGATTCGCAACACGTCGAGCGTCAGAATCGTCAGGACCGCGACAACCTTCAATAGGTATTTCCACCGTTAAAGCTGGCGGAATCCCACCAGCGGTGCGCGACAGGGCGAAGTTTCGTCCGACGTCGCCGCCGAGTCCGGAGCAATCGTTTTGACTGACGTAGGCTTAAGGTGGTGAGTCAAGTCGCCGAACGGCGGATTTCACCGTCGGTGTTCCTGCATCCGTTGTAGAACCGCGAATCATGACCACGACCGATATGTTCATCGATATCGCGCAGGTGTTCGCCGAGGATCCGACCGCTCCCGGTTGGGTGCTCGCCGGTTGCCTCAGCAGCGATGCGCCCTTCACCCACGTGCCGCTTACACGGTTTCCCTTCGTGGTGGGACGCGATCCCGCTTGCGATCTCCAGGTGATGTCGCGGAACGTTTCCAAGCGGCACGCGGAGATCCTGCACACCACGCATATGGCTCTGGTGCGTGACCTCGGCAGCACGAATGGCACCTTCGTCAACGGGAACCGCATTCACGCGCCGACGCCCGTGGGCGAGTATGACCTGATCCAGTTCGCCGATATTGAAATGCGTCTTTGCCGCGAAACTCACGAAGTTTCCGAGAAGACGTATGAAGCCGAGTCGCCGGAGCAATTCTGGGAGATCTCGCGGATCTGCAAGGTTCTCAATGAGGGCCAGATCGGCATCGCCTTTCAACCGATCATCACCGGTCCGGGACGCCGGACATACGGCTATGAAGCCCTCGTCCGTGCAGAAGTGCCGGGGCTGGAATCGCCTATCGCGCTGTTCGCCTCGGCGACGAAACTCGGTGTCGAAAAACGTCTCAGCGATCTCTGCCGGGTTGTGGCCCTGCGAACCATTGAAGACTCCGGGGTTCCTGGAACGCTGTTCCTGAACACCCACCCGAACGAACCGCTTGACGAAACCATGATCGAGTCGATGCGGGCCCTTCGCGCGGAAAGCGAATGGCGGCCGCTGGTGCTGGAAGTGCATGAGAAGGCCGTCGGCGAAATCAATGCCTTCTGTCAGTTCAAGAAAGAACTGCACCGATTGGGGATTCTGCTCGCCTTCGACGATTTTGGCGTCGGTCAATCCCGTCTGCTGGAACTCGCGAAAGTCCGCCCCGACTTCATCAAATTCGATCGCGAACTGGTGAAGGATCTGGGATCGCCGTCCGCGACACAGTCCGGGATCGTGTCCAGCCTGCATAAACACGCGGTCTCGCTCGGGATCGCGACCCTTGCCGAGGGTCTGGAAACGCCGGAATCGATCGCGGCGTGCGATGCCATCGGCTTCGACTATTATCAGGGCTACGCCTTCGGCCGCCCGCAGAAGATCGCCCACTTCACCGGCCCGGTGTAACCCGATGTGAATCCTGTGAAGCCCAGCCTTTCTTAAGGCTGGGTCTCTTCTCGGTCGATTCTCCGATCGCCCCGCATCAATTTTCGCCGATGCCGCCACCTCGGTTGGTGTCGCCACGCGATTTCTGGTAAGAAATGGACTGTTTGCGGACCGCGCTCGTCGGGATTCTCCGGTGATCACGGCGGACCGACGTGCTTTTTCGAAACTTGAGGATCGTGTGATGAGCGTGGCGATTGCGGCCGTGCATGCCCGGGAAATCCTGGACAGTCGCGGCAACCCGACGGTGGAAGTGGATGTCGAACTCGAAGATGGCACGCTCGGTCGCGCCGCCGTTCCCAGCGGCGCCAGCACCGGGGCTCACGAAGCCTGTGAACTCCGTGATACCGGCGACAAGAAACGGTTCCTCGGCAAGGGTGTGAAGAAGGCCGTTGAGAACGTCAACGAACATATCGCCGACGCGCTGATCGACATGAACGTCACCGATCAGGCCGGCATCGACAAGGCGATGATCGATCTCGATGGCACGCCGAACAAGTCGCGTCTCGGGGCGAATGCGATTCTTGCCGCCTCGCTGGCGTGTGCCCATGCCGCCGCCCGGGTGAGCTTCCTGCCGCTGTTCCGTTACCTCGGTGGTGTCGGCGCAAATACGCTGCCGGTGCCGCTGATGAACATCATCAACGGTGGTGCGCACGCGGACAACGGCTTGGACATGCAGGAGTTCATGATCGTCCCGGTCGGGTTCACGTCGTTCAGCGACGGTCTCCGCGCGGGTGTCGAAGTTTTCCACAACCTCAAGAAAGTGCTGAGCGACAAGGGTCTCGCCACGGCGGTGGGTGACGAAGGCGGTTTCGCCCCGGCGCTGGAAACCAACGAATCGGCCCTCGGCGTCATCATGACGGCGATCGAAAAAGCCGGTTACAAGCCGGGTGAGCAGATCAAGATCGCGCTCGACTGTGCCGCGACCGAATACTTCGATGCCAAGACGAACCTCTACGATCTCGACGGCAAGAAGGTCGACGGCGGCGGCGTGGTCGACATCCTGTCGCAGTGGATCAGCAAGTACCCGATCTGCTCGATCGAAGACGGCTGTGGCGAAGACGACTGGGGCACGTGGAAGAAGTTGACCGACGCCATCGGCAGCAAGTGCCAGCTCGTCGGCGACGACCTGTTCGTCACCAACACGAAACGGCTGAAGGACGGCATCGCCCAAGGGGTCGCCAACAGCATCCTCGTGAAGGTGAACCAGATCGGCACCCTCACCGAGACCATCGACGCCGTGCAGAGCGCGTACAAGAACGGTTACACCGCGATCATGAGCCATCGTTCGGGTGAAACCGAAGACACGACGATTGCCGATCTCGCGGTCGCCCTCAATACCGGGCAGATCAAGACCGGCTCGGCGAGCCGCACCGACCGCATCGCCAAGTACAACCAACTGCTACGGATCGAAGAAATCCTTGGCAGCGAAGCGAAGTACGGCGGCACGCTGAAGTCGTAGCCTCGTCGATACCGCTTTGCGGTTTTGCGCTCCGTGCAAAAAGAGCCCCCAGTGATATCACATCACCGGGGGCTTTTCATTTCACGTTGAGCAGCTGAAGCACGACCTTGTGGATCGTGCCCTTGAAGTCGTTGTTCTTGTCATACGGTCCGACCAGCCCGCCCGCATCGTGTCCCAGCTGCAGTCCTTCTATCGGCATTTTGAGCAGACCGATTCTGTCGCTCTCCACCGGAGCCTCCTCGTCAACTCGCAATCGCAGTTGCCCGCCGGTTGTTAGTTCCGCACGAATCCGTCGCGGTCCGTGCAGCAATCGAGTACGAATGCTGGTCGGTTCGCTGCCGCGCCGGATCAGGAACACGATATCGCCGTCTGCCGCAAACAATGAATAACCATGCGCGGTGCCACCTTGAGCGAGAATGACACCACTTGCGGGTTCCATTGTAGTGATATCGGCGGTGATGACGATCCCGCGTCCCTCAATCTGCGGAGCACGTTCTTTGGGTAGAGTTGCGCCGAGGCGAAACGTGTACTCCGCGATTAGCGGTAGCCCGACAACCGGCGCTTTCCAACCACCGAGCGGCAGGACATCGCTCGTTTTCGCATAACGATCCCATCTCGCCGCCAAGTCGCGCACGCGGTCGGGGTGCTCTTTCGCCAGATCGCGTTGTTCACTGCGGTCGGTGTCGATATCGTACAGTTCCCATGCTTGATCCGCTTTTGCGACGAGTTTCCAACGGCCGTCGCGTACGGCGCGGTTGCCTTCGTGTTCCCAGAACAGCGGCTCCTTGCGATCCACCGGATCAGTCGCAAAGGCCGGCCGCAGACTGGCACCGCGCAGCGGCTTGATCGACTGTCCGGCAACTTCTGTCGGATAGCTCGCGCCGGCAACATCCACGCACGTTGCCATCAGATCGACCAGATGCCCGGGATCGCGCCGCAACCCGCCGCGTTGATCGGGCTTGATTCCCGCGGGCCAGTGCACGACGAGCGGCGTCGAGATGCCCCCTTCGTGGACCCAATGCTTGTACTCGCGGAACGGCGTGTTCGACACCGCTGCCCACGCTTCGCCGTAGGCGATGTAGGTGTCGGGACCGCCGGCCATCACGCCTTTGCCTTGCCGCACCGGGTAACCATCACGCGTCTGCTTCGGAACCAGTGTGACCTGCAGTTCTTCAGCCGGCATCGGCGGTAACGTCGGCCTCTCGGCCCGCGCCGGACCGTCTTTGCCACGGCCAATCACTTCCGCACAACCGCCGTTGTCCTGCAGGTAGAAGAACAGCGTGTTGTCCAGTTGCCCGGTCGATTTGAGCGTCGCGACCAGCTTCCCGAGCCCCTGGTCCATGCGGTCGACCATGGCCGCGAAGACTTCCATGTTGCGCTGGTCCCAGTCCCACAACGGCGTCTGATCGATTCCCGCCGGGACGGGTAACACGGTGGTGGCCTCTTTCGTGATCACGCCGCGTTCCAGCATCCGTTGATAACGCTGTTCGCGGACGGCCTGATATCCCTCGGCATATTTCCCTTTGTACTTGGCGATGTCCGATTCGTGCGCATGCATGGGCCAGTGCGCCGCGGTGTAAGCCACGTAGAGAAAGAACGGCTTGTCCGCATGCTGGGCGTGATGATCTTTCACGTACCGCACCGCGTGATCGCTGATGGCGTCAGTGTAATAATACGGTTCCGTTGGACGATACTCCGGATTCCCAAACGCGGAGACCTGCGTGTTGTCACGAGTGAGGAAAGAAGGATCCCAGAAGCTGCCGCCGCCGATGATGGTGCCGTAAAACCGATCGAACCCGCGCTGCAGCGGCCAGTTATGTTTGTCGGCTTCGGTCTTTGCGGAGAGCGCTTTCGTGACATGCCATTTGCCGGTCATGTACGTGCGATAGCCCGCCGGTCGCAGCACCTCGGCGATGGTCACGCAGTTCTTGTTGAGATCGCCGCGGTAACCGTCATTGCCGCGGTTGTCGGTCATGTGACCCATCCCGGCCTGATGTGGGTACAGTCCCGTCAGCAGCGACGCCCGGGTCGGGCAACAGCGGGCCATGTTGTAGAACTGCGTGAACCGCAGTCCGTTGGCCGCGAGTCCGTCGAGTGTCGGCGTATTGATTTCGCTGCCGAAGCAACCGATGTCCGAGTAACCCATGTCATCGCTCAGAACAATGACAATGTTCGGTTTCGTCGCCGCGTGAGCCGTCGTGGCCAACGTCAGCAGAGCGATCGTGAATAACAGTCGCGTCATGGTGTATCTCGTAGGTCAGGCTGTGCCTGACGAATCTGTATTTCATGCGGTAACGAAGTCAGGCACAGCCTGACCTACTTCAGGGCTTCGGCGACGAAGTCGAACAGCGCTTTTGTGCTCGGATCATCGGGTGTGCCGAGTTCGGCGTTGATGCGGGTGTGGTTGGTTTCTTTCGCGCCGAACACGCGCACCGGAATTTCGGCATCTTTGAGAACGGCACCGAGTCGTTGCGCCTGGGCCGCACAGTCGGGGTGATCGGCAACGTGCAGAATCAGAAATGGCGGGATCGATTTGCCTTTCGCCACGTGCGTCACTGCCGAGAAATCACGGTGCTTCTCGGCGGTGTTGCCAAATTTCTCGCGATGACCGAACTTGGCCTGCGGCTGATGATGCACACGGCGTCGGGTCTCGGCCGTTTCGATGATCGCGGGCACATCATAGGTGTCACCATCGACCGGCACGCAGCCTTTGATGAAGTCGAGGGACAGTCCTTCCGCTTTCAGATACCGCTCATCGATACAAATCAGGGCGGCGAGTTGAGCGCCCGCCGAATGACCCATCACCAGCACACGACTCGGATCACCGCCATGCTCGGCGATGTGTTCATGAACCCAGTGCAGAGATTTGGCGACATCGCGGATGATCGTGCCCATGTCGACATCGGGCAACAGCCGGTAGTTCGTGGAGACGAACACAAAGCCACGATCGACGAACGCCTGTGGTTTGAGCTGCACTTCCTTTTTATCGCCGACCTGCCAGCCGCCGCCGTGAATCCAGAACACGACTGGGAGTTTCTTCGCATCCGCGGGGGCATAAACATCAAGCACGTGCCGTTCGTGAGCCGGTTCGGCGTACTTGATGT
>DASRYX010000403.1:0-2244 GCA_035686985.1 Planctomycetaceae bacterium
ACTGAAATCGGCTTGCCATCCTGAATCTCCTCGTGTTGACCATCGTAGTCGCCATGCCGATGGATTGCGAAGTCGAATTCGGATCACGCGGTGAGGCTATGACATTCCGGCAGCACTCGTCATGATAGGCGGGGATCATCAGATAAACTGACTCCTGCGACATGGCTCTGATCGGGCAGAAACCGGGACCGAGGTCACTCATGCTGCGCTCGCTGCTTTCGTGGTGTTGTTGTTCGGGCTTAATGGCGGGCGGAGTGTTGGCCGCGGAGCCCACATCAGCCGAGTTGGACCAGCCCTTTGCCAAGACCATTGCGCCGCTGCTGAAGCGATACTGCCATGAGTGCCACAACGCGCAACTCGCGGAAGCCGCCATCGATCTCGTGCCGTTCAGCAGCCTCAGTGAAGTCCGCAAGCATCCGCAGGTGTGGCAGAAGGTTGGCGAGATGCTCGATTCGGCGCAGATGCCGCCGAAAGATGCGAAGCAGCCCACCGACGCCGAACGTCAGCAACTGAAGCAGTGGGTGCAACAGTTTCTGACGACCGAAGCGCGCGCCCGGGCCGGTGATCCTGGACGGGTCGTCCTGCGGCGGCTGAACAACGCCGAGTACACCTACACAATCCGGGATCTCACGGGCGTTGATACGCTCGATCCGGCCCGCGAGTTCCCAATCGACAGCGCCGCCGGTGAGGGCTTCACGAACACCGGGCAGGCCCTCGTGATGTCCCCTGCCCTGGTGACCAAGTACCTCGATGCCGCGAAGGATGTCGGCCAGCACGCCATGCTGCTGCCGGACGGTTTCCGCTTTTCACCGGACACGTCGGCGAGCGATTGGACCAACTCCACGCTGGCCGACATTCGCGCGTTCTATCGGCGATATTCCGACGCCGGCGGTGCGAACCAGGTCAACCTGCAGGGGATTATCTTTGACACCAATCAGGGGGGCCGTTTACCCGTCGAAAGATATCTCGCGGCATTGCTGGCCGAACGTGACGCCTTGCGATCCGGCAGCAAGACGCTCGTCGCAATCGCCGATAGAGAGCAACTGAGCCCGAAATATCTTGGGGGCTTATGGTCAATGCTCGAATCCAAGCCCGATCTGACCAAGCGCTCGCTTCTGTTGGACGATCTTCGCCGGCGCTGGCAATCGCCAGAACTCACTGATACCGCGGGAATCGCGCAGGACATTGCCCGTTGGCAGCAGGCGCTGTGGCGGTTCACGACCGTGGGCCACATCGGTAAGGTCGACGGTCCGAAAGCGTGGATGGAACCGGTCAGCCCGATCGCCGCGCGACAGGAGTTCCGTCGCAAGTTAGCCGCCAGTGCTGGAGCGAATGAAGTCTCGATCTTCCTCGCCGTCGGTGACGCGGGGGATGGCAACGATCACGATTACGCCGTCTGGGAGCGCCCGCAAATTGTCGCCCCGGGACGCCCCGATCTGATGCTCCGCGATGTCCGCGCCGTCACGAAGGAGTTGCTCGCACGTCGGGAACGTTTTGCGGCCTCCACTACGAAATGTCTGGCTGCCGCGGCAGAAGCGAGCACATCCACCGACAAGCCTTCGATCGACGCGCTGGCCGCAAAGCATCAGGTCGATGTCGATTCCCTCGCAGCGTGGTTCGACTACCTCGGAATCGGTGCGGCCAATCCGGTTTCGCTGGGAACGCCCCTCACCCGCAAGATGGAGAGCCTGTCCGGCTACGACTTCATTCAAGGTTGGGTCGGCGATGACGCCCTGAGCGTGATCGCCAACTCGTCCGATCAGCACGTCCGCGTTCCGGGGAATATGAAGCCCCATGGTGTCGCCGTGCATCCGTCGCCGACGCTGTCGGTCTGCATTGGCTGGAAAAGCCCGGTTAACGCGTCGTTGAAGCTGGAAGGCGCGGTGCAGCATGCCCATGCCGAATGCGGCAACGGCGTGGCGTGGACGATCGAAGTCCGTCGGGGCAACACCCGGCAGATTCTCGCCAACGGTGTCAGCCAGGGAGCGAAGCGCATCCCGTTCGGCCCCTTCGAGAATGTCGCCGTTCGCCCCGGCGATGCGGTCGCCCTGATCATCAGTCCGCGCGATAACAACCACTCGTGCGACCTGACCGCGGTCGATCTGACATTGACCAGCGAAACGCAAAAATGGGATCTGGCCGCCGACGTTTCACCGCAAATTCTGGCTGGCAACCCGCACGCCGACGCTGCCGGTCAAGCCGGTGTCTGGCACTTCTTTTCGCAACCCGCGAGTGGTGTGGGTG
>DASRYX010000404.1:0-2935 GCA_035686985.1 Planctomycetaceae bacterium
GTCCGTATCCTCTCGCCGATGCGAGCGGCCAAGTGGTATCTCAATCCGTGGCAGCGTCGCCTCACGATTTTCGGGGCGCCCTTTACCCGGTCGCCCCGCCCTGCCCGGGATCGCGATGGCATCCGCCGCTGGGAACCGTCAGACGCCGCCGAGTGCGTCGCGGCGCTTCGTGACCGCCCGCGCATCGCGTGCAGCATCGATTGGGACGTGCCGGCCCTTCGCCGTCACTGCTCCGGTTTCGGAAACTGCCTCGTCGCCCGGGTGGACGGCGTCATTCGGGGCCTCGTGACGTGGCATGTGCTCAATTTCGTCGGGGCCGTTGAAGAACCGGTCGCGATTCTTGACATTGTCGCCGTCGAAGGCCTTCCGAAGTCGTTGCAGCGCGCTATCCTGAATGCCGCCCTGTTTGAGATGAAACAGCAGGGGGCGGTGCTGGCGTTGAAGATCCGAACGGGCGACGCGCCGACACCTGCCATGCTCGAAACGGGGTTCATTCCCTGGTTCGCGGACTCGTTCGAAACACTGCACAGCACTGTCGGGCCGATGGAGCCGATTCTGCATCGGCCTCATCATGTGCTCTGGCGCTAACCAAGCCTTCAACAACTCCATTGTGCCGGCAACGTGTCTCAATCCACCCTCTTCCAGAAAACCAACGACCTGTTCGCACGGACGGCCATCGGGTCGGTCTATGCGATGCGCTGGCCGAAGTTCCGAGCCAAGCTGGAGAACGCCGCCGAGCAACAGGAGCAGTGGCTGCTGAACCGCGTGAATCTCTGCCGCGACACGAAGTTCGGCCGCGATCATGGATTCGCCGCGATCCGGACGCTCGGCGAGTTTCGCAAGCGGGTTCCCATCGCGCGGTACGAGGCGTTTGCTCCGTACATCCAGGCCGTGGCCGCGGGGGAAACGTCGGCGCTGATTCCGGCGTCGGAGCGTCTCGTGCAGTTCACAATCACGACGGGCAGCGGCGGTACTCCCAAGCTGAATCCCGTGAGCAATACGTGGATGAAGCAGTATCGCGAAGCGTGGGACATCTGGGGGCTGAAGCTGTTCATGGACCACCCGGACCATCTCGGGCGACAGATGCTGCAGCTGGCCGGCAAATGGGACATGGGCAAGACGCCGGCCGGGCACCAGATCAGCATGGTGAGTGCGCTGCTCGCGCGGGCCCAGAACCCGATGATGAAGCCGTACTACGCGACACCCAGCCCGGTGAATGACATTCCGGATCCGGTCGCGCGGTATTACACGGCGCTGCGGCTATCGATCGCGCAGCGCGTCGGCTGGATCGTACTGATGAATCCGGGCACGCTGATCCGGATGGCGGAGATTGGTGATGAATTCAAGGACCTCTTGCTGAAAGATCTGCGAGACGGCACGCTGACCGACCGCTTCGATATTCCCGCGGATGTCAGGGCGTCGCTGCACAGCCGGATCGTGCGCCAGCGAACCGCGACCGTCGCAAAGCTTGAAGAGATCATTGGCCGGACGGGAACGTTGTATCCAAAGGATTACTGGCCGCCGCTGGTCATCGGTTGCTGGCTGGGGGGGACCGCTGGGTTTCAGAAAACGGCCTTGCCGAAGTACTTCGGCGACGTGCCGATGCGCGATATGGGCCTTGTGTCCAGCGAGGGCCGGCACACGATTCCGATCGAGGATCACAAGCCGGAGGGGGTGCCCTCGATCGTCAGCGGCTACTACGAGTTTCTTCCGGTGGAAGAAATTGATTCCACGCAGCCGACGGCTGTTTCCGGCCACGAGCTTCAGGTCGGTCGCGACTATTACCTGTTGATGACCACGGCGGGAGCGTTTTACCGCTTCAACATTGGGGACATCGTTCGCTGCCAGGGCTTCGTCGGTCAGGCGCCGCTGCTGGATTTCATTCAGAAGGGGGATCGCGTCGGCGACCTGGAGGGTGAGAAACTCACTGAACACCAGGTGCTGGAGTGCTCGCATGCAGCGGCGAGGGACGTGGGAGCGAATCTGACGGAAGTGACGGCCGCTCCCTTCCGCGATGAAACGGGCAAGCCGCGGTACCTGATCCTGGCGGAACGGAGCGACTTTCGAGACGAAGCCCAGGCGCGATCGTTCATTGACGAACTGGACCGCCGGCTGATGGGAATCAACTTTCTGGTGAATTACCGCCGGCGTGAAGGCGTACTCGCTGCTCCGCGACTGTTACTGATCGAACCTGGATCGTGGAAACGCTTTCTGGAGCGGGAAAGCGAGCGGCGCGGGACGGGGGACTTCCAATTCAAGCATCCGGGGCTGGTTCACGACGCGAATTGGGCGAAGCAGTTTAGCGTTTTCGATGAGTTGGAGTCGACGGCGCTGGCGCGCTAATCCGGAATTCAACGCAAACTGGGCAGTTCGTCCAAATGAGGGTTTGACGGGCCGCTAGTCTCTGGTTACACCGGAACGAGAACCTGCCTTTTCGGCGGACCAGCGTCCTACCAAGCGGCTGGCCATGTGCGCCTCCGTCATTGATTGACTTCAAAATGTTTCGACGGACATGGACGGTTCCTGAAGGCTGCTCCCACTTCCCGGGAAGGGATGCGCTTTCTGCTGAGCAATTGCGAAACCTGGAATTGCTGGCTTACCGGGAAGGGGAGTCGTACGACTCTTACCTGTCGCTTGAAAAGGATCTCGAATACTTCTTCGGCGCCGGGGGCGAAGGTGTCGTCAGCTACACGAGATGGAAGCGGCATCTGTTCGTTGTGGGAGGGCTGCTGGCGCCGGAAGAACGGCGTGGCCGGTTGCTCGCGCAGTTCATGGAATTTGCGCAAGGGAATGGCCTGGAAATCAGCTTTCTGAACATTCTCGGGAAGGATGTCGAGGCATTTCGGAACGCGGGCTTCTCGGTGTCCAAAGTCGGGGAAGAGCCGGTCGTCCCCCTGGATGACTGCACGTGGAGCGGGGCCGACTACGCGTGGGT
>DASRYX010000405.1:0-12660 GCA_035686985.1 Planctomycetaceae bacterium
CTTCGTTGACCTGCGCGACGACAAGGAAACGCTCGAAGTCCCGCACTTTCAGGACGACCAGCCGTATTACCTGGCGATCTTTCTGGTCGGGGCCTATCAGGAAGTGATGGGCAGCTTCCACAACCTGTTCGGCTTACCGAACGAAGCCCAGGTGGTGATCGACACGGGCGGACGGTTCCACATCACGAAGCTGGTCAACGGCAGTCGGATCACTGATATGCTGACGTTTGCGAAGTATGATCAAAACCAGCTGGTGGAAGCGTTCCGCAAGAAGCTGACGGCTGAAGTCGAAGCGGGACGGCTCACCGCCGAAGCCGCCGCAAAGATCGCCGGCCAATACGATCGCGCCGCCGGACGGACGACTTACCTTGAATGATCAGTGAACCGTGTCAGGCTTGCTCAATTCTGAGCCGAGCAGTTTTTCCTTTAGCCGGTCGCGATCACTGCTCTGAATAGTCCCGTCGGTATAAAGGGATTCCACCAATTGGAGGTCGTTTTGCGGGTCCGTTGACATGGCCAGCGCATTGATGAGTTGATTGCACTTGGCGTCACGTTCCGAGACGGTAATCAAACTTTTGCCGTAGAGCGACTGGAACAGCCGCAGTTGAAACGCGACGCCTTTCATCGACGTTTGTGGCGGTGGGGTTTCTCCTTTGGGAGAAATAATTCGTTGCTTGATGGTCGTGAATTCTTCAGCCGTCAGATCGCCCTGTTCATGCCAGCGATTCACTTCGGTTAATTCGTGAACCAGACCGAGACTGAGCGCAGCGCTCAGAGATTCATTGACCTTCCGCTCCTGCTCGAGCTCGGTCTTCAATCGCTGAAGCTCCTGCTCACTGACGCCACGGCAACCGATTAGCATGACTGCGAGGAACATGCTGCCAAGTGTCGTCAGTCGTGAATCTGGCATGCTGATGTTTTGAAGAGCGGAAGGAGGTCGACACACAAAATCGATAAGGCGATCTAGATTCCCATCGTCGCCAACTGATCGGCGATGCGGGTGAGGGTTTCCGTCAGCCGTGGGTGCTCGGCTTCGAACGCCGTCATGGCTTCCGCCAGACGATCGCCCAGTGTTTTTTCCGGGGGGCTGGCATCGGGCGAATGCAGCCGCGTTTCAATCTGCGCGACCAGCGCCTGCAATTCCTGGCGCTGCGCCTCGGGCAGTCCCTGGGCCTGATTGAGATCGGCCTGCAATTTCGCGAGCAATGGGAGCAGTTCCGAGTTGTTCATAAAATATGTCTCTTCAGGTAAAACCATGTGGCAGACCGATCCACCGAGATTACTCGTCGGTGGATTCATCCTCGTCAGTGCTACGCGTCGCGCGTTTCTTCTTCGTCTCAGTCCGGCGGAACACGGCGACGACATCTTCGATCGGGACCACGAATAGCACGTTGTTCGCCTCCAGATCCACCGGAATGGCGTTCTTCGGATGAAACAGCACGCGGTCATACTTGCGGATCGGGAAGTCGATGTCGCGTTCAATCTGGGCACTGATTTCCACCACACGCCCCGTAATCGTGGGGATCTCCGCCTGATCGGGAAGCACGATGCCGCCCCGCGTCTTCTGCCGGCTTTCATCCTTGCGGATTAGAATCCGTTTTCCCAGCGGCTCGACAAAATCGCTCACGAACACTTCTCCCCGATGTAAAACCTTTCCTGATTGTAGCGCCCGTGCACGGCTGCGGAAACCCCATCGCGTAATCACTGCCAAGGTCAGAAGCCCGGCATTGCCATGAACCTCGGCCAAGGTGTTGGAACCTGTTTTTGACGGCGACAGTGGCAACGCGATCGTCAAAACCGGTTTCGGTGATGTCGCCCTTTATCTCTTTCATGCTCGTGCGAATAGTTGGCAGCGCGTCAGCACGCCTCGGATGTACCAGAAAATGTCGGAGCACTGAGGCGCTCATCAGTATTGCAGCTGGCTTCTCACGCAGCGGTGGTCGGTGCTCGCGCACATGTGCGACCGTCGCGTGTTGACGTAGTCCAGCTGGATGTGGAATAGCTCAGTTCAGTTGGACCGCACATCGAGTTGAGACCCCGAACACCGTCGCGCCCGCGTCGATATCGCAGCTAAGTCGACGCCATTCAAAGAGGCTTCCGGGCTTCCTTGCCGATGACAACGCGATCCAACCAGCCGCCGCCGTAACGGTTCGATATCATTTTTGCACAGGGCACTCGGTCGATAGCTCGCTCCTGCCGCGTCTTTCATGCACGCTTCCACGTGCTCACTGCGACTCTCGGTTGTATCACGCGCAGGGGCGCGTTGCCGCGAATCACTGCGGCTTGATAGCCAAGAGCCTTCGGCAACACGCGCGGTACGGTTCCTGTGCTATTGACATAGATCGTTATGTTTACCGTGGTTGATAACGACGGAGTACCGTTATCAGCAACGCGCACCGCCAGCGTGAACTGGCCGTCGGAGAGGATTCCCAGAGCGTTATTCACCGTGAGTTGGCCAGTCGCGCTGTTGATGCGGAATACGTTGTTAAACACGCCATTGCCGGAAACAATCGTGTAGGTCAGCGACTGCCCGAGATCCTGGTCTTGCGCCACTACGGTTCCCACATTGGTCCCGGCCGCGGCGCGGGTCCGCACGGCGAAGGTCTGCGGCATCACCTGCGGGGTTTCATTCAGGTTTTGCAGATTGACGGTGATGACCGCCGAGCCGGTCGCCGACGGTGTGCCGTTATCGGTCGCAGACACCGTCAGTGCGAACGTCGGCCGAGTATCGAAATCGAGTGCCGTGGCATTCTGCACGGTTAGCTCACCGGTCTGTGGATTGATGGCGAACGCGTTGTTGATGTTGCCGCCCGTGATCGCAAACGTCCGGGTCTGACCACTCTCGATATCGGTTGCCGCCACGGTGCCGACAAGCGTACCCGCGGGACGGTTCTCGCTCAGGGTAAACGTCGCCGGGACGACTGTGGGCGGATCGTTCAGGTTCGTCAGCCGAATAGTGAGCTTGGCCGAGGACGATCGCGGCGGCGTGCCGTTGTCAGTGACCGTGATTGTCAACTCAAACGTGGGTGTGGTCTCGAAATCAATCGCAACCGCATTATTGACCGTAATGATTCCCGTTGTGGGATGGATCGCGAAGGCATTGCCGGTGTTGCCGCCGGTGATCGCGAAACCGAGCGTCTGGCCAGCGTCACGGTCGGAAGCAATCGTCCGGTAATCCAGCACGACGGTCCCCGCCGGGCGGTTCTCTGGGATCGTGACCGTCGCGTCATACACCAGCGGCGGATCATTCACGTTCGAGAGCGTGATTCTTACTGGCACGGTGATGGTTTGCACGGGCGAGCCGTTATCGGTGACCGACACGCTCAACACGAACGGCGGCTGGTTCTCGAAATCGAGCGCCGCCGAATTGGCCACCGTGATGCGGCCCGTGACCGCATCCAGCGCGAAGGCATTGCTGGTGTTGCCGGACAATAGCGCGTAACGCACCGTCTGACCGCCATCCGGATCGACACCGTTCAACTGCGTCACAAGCGTACCATTGGGAGAATTCTCCGGCAGGCTGACGGACACCGGCGTAAGCACGGGGGCTTCATTCACATCCCGCAGGAACACGCGAACCAGGGCGTTCCCCGATTTCGCCGGATTCCCGTCGTCCGTCACCGTGATCGTCAGGTTGAACTGGGGAGTGGTCTCGAAATTCAACGCGGACGAACTGTTGACCGACAGCGCGCCGGTCGTTGGATTGATGCTGAAAGCGTTGTTCAGATTCCCTGCGGTGATTGCGAACTGGCGGGTCTGGCCTGGGTCCGGATCGGTCGCCGTCAATGTCCCGATGAAGGCTCCGATCGCACTGTTCTCGCCGATGAGGAAATCTCGCGGAATCACCGTCGGCGCTTCGTTCACATCGCGCAGGAAGACTCGGACGAGCGCCGTGCCGGACTTCACCGGCGTTCCGTTGTCGGTCACCGTCACCGTGAGCTGAAATACCGTCACAGTTTCATAGTTGAGTGCAGCGGAATTCCGGACCGTCAGCGTTCCGGTCTGCGGATCGATGGCAAAAGCATTGTTCGTGTTGCCTGCGGTGATCGCGAATGTGCGCTGCTGGCCGAAATCCGGATCGACGGCCGCGATCGTGCCGATGACCGCGTTGTTCTGGCTGTTTTCCGGGATCGAAAAGTCCCGCGGCGTCACGACGGGGGACTCGTTAACATTCGTGAGTTGAATGCGGATGACCGCGGAACCGACCCTCGCCGGGTTGCCGTTATCAGTCGCCGTGATGGTGAGATCAAACTGGGGAGTGACTTCGAAATTGATGGCCGCCGGGTTGTTGATCGCGATCACGCCGGTGACGGGATCAATCCGGAAGGCGTCGTTGAAATTGCCTGCTGCGATTGCGAATGTGCGGCTCTGACGCGTGTCGGCGTCGGCTGCCGTCACCGTGCCCACCACGCTGCCGGCGGGACTGTTTTCAACGAGCGACAACGTCTGCGGCGACACGACCGGCGTGAACTCATTCACGTCTCGCAGGAAGACAGTCACCGGTGCCGACGTGGAACGGGCGGGATTGTTCGAATCAGTCACCGTCACCGTGAGATTGAACTGCTGCAGCGATTCGAAGTTGAGCGCCGCGGAGTTCTTTACTGTCAGCGTGCCGGTCAACGGATGAATGGCAAACGCGTCGCCGATGTTGCCTGCGGAAATGGCGAACGTCAGTGACTGCCCGGCATCCGCGTCGGTGGCGGGAATCGTGCCGATAAATGCGTTGTTCTGGCTGTTTTCGTTGATGAGGAACTGCTTGGGTGTGACAACGGGAGCATCATTGACATCGCGCAGAAAGACGGTCACTGTCGCGGAACCCGAGCGGGCCGGATTGCCGCTGTCAATCGCCGTCACGGTCAGGTCGAACCGCGGGGTGACTTCGAAATTCACTGCGGCGGAATTCTTGACCGACAGGACGCCGGTGGTCTCGTTGATGGCAAACGCATCGTTCACGTTGCCCCCGGTGATCGAGTACCTGCGGGTCTGCAACGTGTCGTTGTCGGTGGAGGGAATGGTGCCGATAAATGCACCGTTCACGCTGTTCTCATTAATCAGGAACTGTTTGGCTCCCACCACCGGGTTAAACTCGTTGACATCGCGCAGGAAAACCGTGACCGTCGCGGTGCCCGCAAGACTGGGATTGGCGCTGTCGCGCGCCTGCACGGTCAGATCGAACTGCTGCACCGACTCGTAGTTGAGCGCGGCCGAGTTGTTCACACTCAGCGTTCCGGTCACGGCATCGATCGCGAACGCATTGTTGACGTTCCCCGCGGTGATGGCGTACGTCAACGTTTGGCCGGCTTCCGGGTCCGTGGCGAGCACCTTACCGATGAACGCGTTGTTGACACTGTTTTCACCGATGAGAAACTGCTTGGGGACGACGACGGGCGCCTCGTTGATGTTCTGCAGGTTCACGGTGACCGTCGCGGTTCCCACGCGCCGCGGAGTCCCGTTATCGGTCGCGGCGACCGTCAACTGGAACTGCGGGCGGGCCTCGAAATCGAGTGCGGCCGAGTTGTTCACGGACAAGACGCCAGTGTTCGGATCGATCCGGAACGCGTTGTTCGTGTTCCCGCCTGTAATTGCAAAGGTGACCGTCTGCCCTGCGTTCGGATCGCTGGCTTGCACGGTGCCGATCGTCGTCTGATTCGGGCTGTTCTCCGTGACCGAGAACACCGCAGCACTGACGACCGGCGGGCGATTTGACACGACATCCGAAACGAGCGGTGCCGGTTCCGACAACCCGGCGTTGTCACGCGCTACCGAGTAAAACGCGTAAGTCTGTCCCACGGGGCCGTCATACACGGCTTCGGTGAAGGTCACGCCGGTCAACCACGGCTCGAACGTGCCGTCGTCGATCTTCACGTAGATGTCGTAGTCACGAATGGCTGAACCACCGGCGTCATCGGTTCCCTGCCACCGGACGGTGAACCGTCCGCGATCGTCCACCTGTTCGGCCTGGACCGGTAGCACCACACTCGTGGGGGCCACAGCATCCAGCGTGTGGAAGATCGGCGGGGTGTCGATCGGCTCGTTGACGTCGAAGACAATGCGGGCCTGCGCATCGATCCGCGTGCCGGTCGCCACGTTCGTCTTGGCCCGCACGCTGTACCGCACGAAACCATCCCCCTCAGGCGGATTTACATTCGGCGGCAGCAGCCCCTTGTCAGGATCGCTCGGCAGATCACCCGTCAACGGGTCGATCGCATAGAACTGCCAGAAGACTTCGCGCGTCGCGGCATTCAGGCCGGCAAACACATCGACGTAGATCCCTTTCGTGGACCGCAGATCCAGACGCGTGGAATAGAACGAGCGGTTGTCGGGCACGTCGACGACAAGGTCGCCGAGACCGAAGTTGCCCAGGCGGAACGTGCTGAGGTCAAGGTCGCTGTCGAGTGTCTGCGTGATGCGGATTTCCCGCGCTGGTGCGGAGGCAAAGACGGGATCGTTCTCGAAGCGAATGGTGTAATCCAGAGGCTGAGTGGCGGCGATCCAGTGTTCGGGCCCAAAGCCATTCGGCCCGAGAATATCGTTTGGATCGACCGAGGCGACGATATCGACATCGTCCTTGTCTTCGCGATCGAAGGGATTGACGTCATCGAACTCGTCTTCGGCGCATTCCTTCGAGCCTTCATCTTTCGGATCGAGGGTAGGCGGCTTGCAGTCGCCACCGCCGACATCCTCCAAGTGCTTGAGATAATACTCGTGAGCATAGGAGTGATTACCGAAAAACGTCCGCCACTCGTCCGGCTCGGGATAATAGTTGTTACCTTCGGTTCCGCTGTCGCAATAGCGGCCCAAAGTTCCGCTGGTGTTGATGGTTTGGACGTTCTTTGCATCCTTTGGATCGAGGCGATACGCCGGTCCAAAATTGAACAATGGTCCCGCCGGATCGAAACCAACGATCTGGCCAATCTGACCGTCGCTAGCCGCGCCAGCGAATCCAGCGGCTTGTGCACCAAGACTGTGGCCGTAAATGGTGACTTGAGCGAGCGACCCAGCGTTCGCGGAAGCATGCGCAAAGATTGCACGCCCGAGGTCCGGCGTCTTCAGAGCGGCGTTCTCGTAGTAGTCATCCACGACTTGAACAGCGCTCCGCAATCCGCCCAACACGGCCCGGATCTTGTTTCCCGTCAACAATCCCGGCAACGCCCCGATGGCAAACTCGGACAGGATGTTTGCGCTCAAATCGAGGAGTGAGCCCGAATTCCACGTCACGATCACGACCGTGTCCGCCGGGCAGATGCGCTTCAACTGATCGGCCATCTTCGTCGCCCATTCGGGCGGTGTCTCCGACGCCACGAACCCGGGCACGATGTACTTCACATTGCCCGAGGTTCCCGGCGCACCGTGCACAACGAAATCAGCACCACTCTTGCGGCTGGGAATAAACCTCGCCTGGTTCACCGCATCGGCGACTCGAAACCGTGCCTCCGGTTCGTCGAGCGACGAAATCAGAGTGTGCAGATCCACGAATTCCGAGAGGTACGATACCATCGCCAGCTGCGTTCGGCGCGCGGCCATTGCATCGGCGTAACCCAATGACGAACTCAAATCACCGGCACCGCTGGCGACCAGCGACCGCACGATGTCTGCTTCTGTGCCGTTGGTGAAAGAATCCATCAGCAGATTGACGTACTCCGCTTCCGGGCCGAACTGCTCTTCGATTTCTGCGTCGGTGATGATCGGCGTCAGCGCGATCGGCCGTTCGGATTCGCCGATGGACCGGGCACGCAGACTCGCCGGTGCGCCGGGGACACCCGTCTTTTCTTTCGCATGGACGACAATCTGCACGGATTGACCCGGACGCAGCACGTCACCGAAACCATCGGGTGGAACTACGACCGCGGTCAATGTCATGTCTTCCAGATCGTCGGCCCGGTATCCGAGCAACATCGTCGACTCGGAATCAAATTGCACGAGCGGTGCCGCAACATCGGTGTTGCCATCGTTGTAGACGGTCAGCGTCGCTTGGAACGTCAGTCCTGCACGGACGCGGTCCGGCATGCTGAGTGAGAGTTTCGCCGCGCCGCTGAGCGCTGCTTCTACCTTGACGGCGTTGGTCAGTGCGACCGTCTGCGCGGCGGAATTGGTCAGCCGCAGCGAGTAATCGCCCAGCGTCAGCCCCGAAAGATCGAAGGTGGCAAACGCCAGGGTCGAATCGGCGACCGTAAACCGCGTGGCCGGACGCACGATGCCGTTAACGCCGCCGTCGAGGACGATTTGCCTGAGATCGCGGAACTGCGTGCCGGTGATGGCCATCGTCACCGACCCGGAATTCCCCACGCGCCACACGTCGGTCGAGATGACCGAGAACGGCGTCAAGTTGGCCAGCAACGTCGCCCGCGGCTCACTCCCCGGCGTGGTAATGCGGCTCACGCGAACATAGTACGTGGCGGCTTCGGTATCGGGAACCAGCAGCAACTGATCGGCGAACGTCGGCTTCGTCGAGGCAAACTCGAAACTGCTCGGGCTGGGCAGTACGCCTTTGGAAACGAAAATCTGGGTCTCGCCCGTGGCACTCAGGCTGTCGAGCGACAGTGACAGCGTCTGGTTCGCCGGCACCGTGATCTGGTAGTACGCCGAGTCGCCCTGGGCGAGATCGAGGTCCACCGCGACGCCGGGCGTCAACACGGGGACCGAAAGCGTGACCTCGTTCAGCGAGCCGCGGACGTTGTTCTGTTCGTTGCCTTCCACGATGTTGTTGCGGATGTCGCTGCGCACAATCACGTGGTAATTGCCCGGCGGCAGTGCCGGCAACTTCGCGGTCAGCGATTCGGTATAGCTTGCCGAGGGCAACAAGTCGCCGATATGCAGAACGCGGCCGAAGAAGGCGTCGTTCACGTCCCAGGCTTCGTCGGTGGAGATGTAGAGGGCGTCGGACCAGCGGCCGCGGGCGGGGTTTGCTCCGATATTCTGCACGGTGTAGGTGATCGTCGCCGACTGGCCAATGACCGCGGAAACGGGCACGGAAATCGTACCGATGACGAGGTCTGCAGGCGGCGCAGATTGAACGGAAACAACCGCTGCGCTCGTGGCGACGTTGTCCAATTCCTGCGTTTCGGGAAGGGCTTTGCCGCTGTCAGCCACGACGATCACGTAGTAGTCGCCCACAAGATCGGACGGCAATGAGAAGGTGGCGGACGGAGTGTACGATTCCCCTGGAGCGAGCGCACGGTTCTGTTGTACGAATCCGAGGTACACATCGGTTTCACGGTCGAGTTGCCGGTCCAGCGACAGGTAGACGGCATCGAACCAGCGGCGGGCGGGCAACGCGACGGCGGTGTTGTTCGTCACCGTCCAGCCAACGGTCAGCGGTTGCCCGGCCTGCCCGGTCGGTGGAGCCTGCACGGAGACTGCCTGGAGGTTCGCTACTGGCCCGGATGTGGCCGGTGTCATCATCACGGTCCCGACCGTAGCGCGGACATTATTCGTTTCGCTGCTCTCGACCACGGTCGGGGTATCACCCCCATCGGTCTTCACGAGGACAAAAAACGGCTTCGGACTCCCCTGAGTCACACCAATGGGAGCAACGACGGAGGCGGTCACCGCGTACTCCTGGCCGGCCGACAACGGATTCGTACGGCGCACAGAGGCGATGCGAACGTCATCGGGCGACAGCACAGCGTCGGTCGACAGATAGATGTCGTCGTACCAGAAGTTCGCTGTCGTCGATGCGGTTCCGAAGTTCTTCACCGTCCATGAAACGTCGAACGGCTGTGCTTCCGTGACGCTCACCGCGGTCGTGGCACCGGTCACCTGCAGATCAACGTTCGAACGGCTCACCGTGACTGCACGGGGGGCCGAAACGTTGTTTGTCTCGACCGATTCCGGCACGACATCGCGTGAGTCGGTCATGACGAAGAAGAACAAGTTCCCGGTCACGTCGGCCGGCAGCACAACGAGCTCGCTGCGATTCGCGCTCGCACCGCCGGGCAGCGGCACGGCAGTGCCTGTTGCATTGCGATGGGTGTAGGCAAACTCGCCGAGAAGACGGGCCGTCTGCGGATTGAAGAGATTCTCCGTTGCGAGGAATACTCGCGATTTCCAAGATGAAACAACGGTGTCGCCGATCGCCTGGTTCTTCTCTTTCCAGTCGATCCGGACCGTGCCGCCAGCGAGCGCCGTCACCGGCGCGTTGACGGATTGGGGTACCAAGTCGATCGGCTGCGTCACGAGATTCACTGGCGCGGTGCTGGTGCGGATGTTATCAACCTGGTCGACCTCGAACACGGCGTCCGCCGCGTCAGTATGCAACAGCACATAGAACTGTCCGGCCGCATCGTCTGGGATGGCAAGGGCCGTTGTGGCGTCGTAGAACGCGCCGGCAGCGAGTGCTCCAAAGTGGGGCTGGGTCTTCACCAGCCGGTCGTTCTCATCCAGAATGTTATCGGTCGACAGATACAGGCGGTCGGTCCAGGCGTTCGCCAGCGTGGCATTGGGTCCGGTATTGGTGACGCGGTAGCTCACCGTTATCTCCGCGCCGGGTCGGCCGGCAGCGGGGATCGTGAGTTCGGTTGCGGTCAGGTCGGCCGGAGCGGCCACCACCTGAATGCGTTCATAAGCCGTCATCCGATTGTTGGCTTTGAAGACTTCAGTCACCGCGTTGTCGAGATCGGACTGCACAATGACGTAGTATGTTCCCAACTGTGGAATCGACCCGGTGACGGAGGCCTGATAACTGGCATCGGCGGCGAGCACGCCGGTCCGCACGGCATCGCCGAAAATCAGATCGCCGGCATCGAGCTGGGTGTCCTGCGAGAGGAACACCCGGTCTTTCCAAGTGGCCGCTTGGGTCGCGCGCGGGCCGATGTTCTTGACTTCAAAGTTCACGATGAGCGGGGCATTCGCCACTGTCGTCAGAGCCGAAAGGGTGACCTTAGTCACATCGAGATCGGCCGGGGCTGGGGCGATGGTCACCGTGCCCACCGAACTGGCCGTGTTGTTCGTCGGATTGTCGCCGAACACATCGCGCAGCGCGTTGGTAGCGACCAGCAGCCGGAACGTGCCGGTCAGATCGCTGGGCAGGTCGACGTCGCGTGTCAGGCTGTAGCCGGCACCGCTGTTCAGTCCACCGTTGTGTCGAATGGTCGACAGCAACCGGTCGTTGCCGTCCAACACGCCGTCGACCGAAAGAAAAACGCGGTCGAACCAGACGGTGTTGCTCGGCTCGGTGGCCCCGGCGCCGACGTTCTTCACACTGAACGTGACATCGATTTCCTGACCCGCGAAGGCATTCAACGGCGGTGAACCCACCGATTCGACGATCAGGTCCGGAGGCGGGGTGTGAACGACTTGGACCGTGGTGCTGTCCGCTGAGGCGTTGTTCGTTTCGAACGGACCTTCGAGAACCTGCCGGGCGCTGTCGGTCTCGACGATCACGAAATAATTCCCCGCGGGCAGACTCGAGGCGGGGGGCAGCGCAACATCGATGTTCTGAGTGTACGACGTTCCCGGCTGCAGCAGGCCCGTGTGCTGGAACGTCCCGAGCGAGCGGTCATTCGGGTCGAGGATCGAATCGGCCGACAGCCAGACGCGATCAAGCCAGATGGACTCCGAAGCGCGCATCGCCGTCTGACCGACGTTCGTCACCTCCCATGAAACGCGCGTCGTGGTTCCCGCGAACGCGAGGAACTGTGATGCGAGTTGGGTGACGCGCAAATCCGGCGGCTGCCAGCTCACATTCGTCAGATTCCCCGCACCGGTATTATTGGTCTCGTTCAACTCGATGACCGCGGCGTTGCGGTCGGTGTTCACGAGGAGGTAGCGCACCCCATACGTGCCATAGGGAATTGTCACGGTGGCCAGGCTGGCGTAACTTTCTCCGACGGCAAGAGCTTGCGGGTTCAGGATCTGGGTACCCAAAGCCACATCATTGGCATCGAGCACCGTGTCGGTCGACAGAAACACTCGATCAACCCAACTGGCTCCGGGGAGCGTGTCCGCCGTACTGACGTTGCGGACTTTCCATGTCACCTGCGTCGTCTGCCCGGTCTCGACCACCGGCGCGGCCTGCACATCGAAAACCTGGAGATCGGCCGCGGGGATCACCAGCGGCTGATTGTCGATCGCAACATTGTTGGCCTCATTCAGCTCAAGGACATCGCCGCCGCTGTCCGCACGGACCACCAGATAAGTGCTGCCCGCCAAGCTGCCCGGCAGCGTCAGCCGTTGTGTCCTTGTCACCGACTGCCCGGCATTCAGGACGACGGTGGAAGGGAAGGATCCAAGGCTGATATCGCCGCCGATCAGGGCATCAGCGGAAATCGCCAGCGAATCGGCGAACGTGCCCTGATAGTTGCCGCTCCCTTGGTTGGTGACCGTCCAGGTCACGTCCACCATCCCGCCTACGTTTGACGGTGGCGTGAAACTGATGTTGCTGATCACAAGGTCGACATTCTCGTACGCAAACCCGCGCAGAGAAAATGTGTAGGGGTTCTCGTCGAGATCATTCGTCGAGAACGACACCGATGCCTGCTGCAGACCGGCGGTCGTCGGTGCGAACCGAATCTGGAAGCTGGCGGAGCTATTCGCCGCAATGCTGGACGGCGGCTGGGTGATCACTTGAAACGCCGTGCTGCCGGAAATGACGGCCGTCCCGAGATTCAGCGGGACCGGGCCGGTGTTTTGAATCGTCAGCGTCTTCGTGAGAGTCTGGCT
>DASRYX010000406.1:0-8890 GCA_035686985.1 Planctomycetaceae bacterium
GATGTCCGGCGGCACGCTCTCGCTGGTTCACGACTGGGACTACAACTCGAACAACTCTCAAAGCCAGTTGTTTACCTCGGCGTATACCGGACGCTTGGGGCTCGAACTGCGGCAGCCATTGTGGGCCGGCGCGGGTGTCGAGGTGAACGGGATTGCCGGACACAATTCGCAGCGCAGCCGCGGCATCTCCGGGGTGAATCAAGGGGTGGTCATTGCCCAGATCAATACCAAGATTTCTCAGATCGATTTTGAGCGTCAGGTCATTGAGCTCGTGCGCGACATCGGCCAGCAGTACTGGGATCTGTACGCGGCGTATCGTGAATATGAGGCAGAAGTCGAGGTGCGAGATCGCGCCAAGCAGACGTTCGAGGAAGTCCGGTCGCGATTCTCCCGCGGCTTGCCGGGCGGCGGTGCCGCCGATGAAGCCCAAGCCGAGGAGTTGGCGCTCGACAGCGAAGGCCGCGTCGAAAGTTCGCTCAGCAATCTTTATGCAGTCGAAGGCCGTCTTCGCCGACTGATCGGTCTGCCCGCCGAGGACGAACGCGTGCTGCGTCCGGCTGATGTTCCTGAAGAAGCCACGCCGCCGGTGGACCGCATTACGTTGCTGCAGTGTGCGTACATGAACCGGCTGGAGTTGCGTCGTCAGAAATCGCAGATTGAGAGTCTGGCACTCCAAGTCGATGCCGCGTGCAATCTGGCGAATCCGCGACTGGATTTCGTCGCCGGCTCACAACTCAACGGCTTCGGTGACAATCTTTACAACCAACGGACGAACGACGACACCACCTTCTATGGTTACAACTCTGCCTACAGCACGTTGATGCGGGGTGAGCAGGTCAGCTGGAACATGGGGGTTGAGTTCTCCGTCCCGTTGTTCCTGCGGGCCGAGCGGGCGCAGGTTCGTCAGACTGAGCTGAAGCTGATGAAGGCCCGTCGTGTGCTGGAACAACAGGAAATCGAAATCACGCATGAACTTCATGCCGCGCTGCAAAGCCTGGAGCGCTGGAAGAAACAGATCGCGATTCAGCAGAAGCGTATGGATGCCTCGAAGCGCCGGATGACGGCGGCCTCGGCCGATTACGAAGCCGGCCGCACCAGTCTCGACCTCTTGCTCCGGTCGCAGCAAAGCCTGGCGCTCGCCGAAACAGCGCGGCATCGGTCACTCGCCGAGCATGCGAAGGCGCTGCTGGACTTGAAGTACCGCGCCGGCGAACTGCTGCAGTCGCAGTCGATTCAGATGAATCCGGCCAACACTGTCCCGGCTGAACCCGCACCGTCCACCTCGCCCACGCCGCTGCCGACCCCAACCCCGAAGCCGGGACCGAGCTTAGGCGATCCGCACAGCGTGGAAAATCTTCCCGCATTGCCGGTGCCGAGTCTGTAACCCGGTTGCTTGATCATTTCGCGCCGACGGCGTACACCAGAGACGTCCTGTCTACGTGTTCTCCGTCAGCCACTCGGTCACTTCGAGAAGGATCAAGCCATGACCCCACGCGCGCGGCTGCAAGGGTATGGATTCATACTGGCGTGTTTTGCGACGTGTGCGTCCGCGTGGGGGCAACCCGCTCCGGCGAAGAACGCAACCGATCCCACGGCCGTGATGCCGAGCAACGCGAGTTTTCATTTTCGCTATGACGGCACCGCGGCGCATGCTGCCGCGTGGAAGAAAACCGCGGCTCATCAGTCGCTCATCGACAGCGAGCTGTATGACAACCTCAAGAAGTTCGCGATGGCATTCGCTGGCGATGCGCCGGCCGGTCCGCTTCTCGAACGGGTCGCAGAGCATATCCTTACGAAAGGAATCGCGCTCGGAGCGTCGATCAAGCCGGGGAACGGGGATGTCCCCGACTTTGCGACGGCCATTGTGCTGATCGATGGGGACGCTGTCAGAACAGACATCGAGACGCTGCTGAAGCTCACCGGTGCCAAACTTGGTCAACCGGAAAAGAAAGGCGTCTTCTCGCTGATGCCAATCTTGGGAGGCGACGCTCCCCGACAAAACATCAAGCTTGTTTCCTTCGGAACGCACCTCGCGATCACAGCGGGCAATGACGATTACCTGACGCGGACTCGGAACATTGTTCCGGAGCGAGTCTTCAATGCCCTCCGCGCGAACAGTGCGACCGGCGAAGTCATCGCGATGACCTGGGTCGATGCGAAGCAGCTGATCGACGCCTTCGGCAAGATCGAAGTGCCCGTGCCGCCGTCGGCCGCGAAGCCGGCTCCGTTGCCGATGAATGAACTGTTGCAGGTGATCGGGATTGGTTCGCTGCAGCAGCTCGTCGCTCACAGCGGATTCAATGGCCCGGCCTGCTGGAGTTCCACCCGGCTGGAGTCGAGCGGTCCTCTCGACGGTTTGCTGACAGTGTGGAAGGGCCCGACTTTCCAACTGAAAGACCTGCCGCCGCTGCCGGAGAACACGCCGTCGTTCTATGCCGGATCGATCGCCTGGGACGAGGTGTACTCCGCGTATTGGAAGATTGCTCACACGCTGGCCGAGCGGCTGGGACCTGCCGACGCGGTCGCCCAATTCGATGAAGGTTACGCGCAGTTCCAGCGGGACCTGGGCTTCGACATCGAAAATGATTTGTTCAAAGCGCTGGGGCCGAAGCATGTGGTGTATGCGGACTCCACGAACGCGTTCGCCGGCTTCGGCGCTGGATTGTGCATGGAAGTGAAGGACGCCGCCAAGTTGCAGCGAGTGATCGATGCGATCCTTGCCCATGTCCCGGAGGGACCGAACGCGCCGCGTGTCGTCCGCTCGAAAAAGTCCGGCCGCGATCTGCTTTCAGTCGGAGTGCAGGGCCTGCCGATGTGGCCGACGCTGTGCATCGACAAAGACTGGATGATTATCGCCCTGACGCCGCAAATGGTCGAAACGTTCCTGCTGCGGCGCGACAAGAAGCTCGAAACCTGGTCCCCTGGCGAAGAAGTTGCAGAAGCCCTCAAAGCGTTCCCGAAGGAATTCCTCTCGTTGACCGTCACCGATCCGCGTCCCATGCTCGTGAGCGCTGGACAATCGGCGCCGCTGTTGAACTCGTTTATCCCGCAGGGGGTCACGCCACTGGAACTCCCACCGACGGACCTGATCACCAAGCCGTTGTTCCCCAATGTCTCGGTCTGCACGGTGAAGGATGGCGTCATTCTGTGGCAAAGCCGTGATTCGCTCCCCGGCTTGCCCGGCGTCGGCAGTTTCAGCGGCCCGTCCATTGGCAGTTCCGCCGTGGCCGTCGCTTTGCTGTTGCCGGCGGTGCAGCAGGCCCGTGAAGCGGCCCGGCGATCAAAATCGACCAACAATCTGAAGCAGATCGGCCTGTCGCTGCACAATTATCATGACACGCATAACACCTTCCCGACGGGCACCGTGGTGGAGTCCGCACGTGAGCCGAATGATCGTCTGAGCTGGCTGGTTTCGATCCTGCCCTTCATCGAGCAGGCCCCGTTGTACAACCAGATCAACCGGAAGCAATCGTGGGACGATCAGCCGATTGACGGTTTCGATCGCATTCCGATTCCGATCTACAACAACCCGTCGTTGTCCCCTCCGCCGGGAATGATGCTGGGATACACCGATTACTGCGGCGTCGCGGGACTGGGGGCCGACGGTCCGAAGAAAAAGCCCGGCGACAAAGGGGCAGGGGCGTTTGCCTACGATCATCCCCGGCGACTGCAGGATTTCACTGACGGCCTGAGCAACTCGGTGCTGGTCGGTGATGTCAGCGGCGACCGCGGCCACTGGGTGCAGGGTGGCAAGTCCACCATCCGACCGTTCACCGCGAAGCCGTACATCAAAGGTCCAGACGGTTACGGCGGCGCTCACACCGGCGGCGCGACGTTTCTGCTGGGCGATGGCTCCGTGCGATTCATCTCCGAGAATATCGACGCCAATGTCATGGAAGCGCTGATTACCATTCAGGGTGGCGAAGTCGTGGGCGGATTCTAATCGTCCGCTACTGATACGGCAGTCGCCCACTCGTTCGTGACAAACGGGGGAACCGTTCCCTGCTGGCTGCGTTCCAAGGCCCACGCGATCACGGACTTTTCACGCGCGTGGTCCGTGCAGAGTTTGCGCGGATCGGGCCAGATGCCGACGCGACCAAGATCGAGGCGGTCGGAATCCCAGCACGTCCGCACGGTGAGGTCGCCCTCCGTGTGACCGGCCGTGTGATGCTCGCACGCATGATACAACTGGCCGAATTGGGAATCGGTGAGCTCGAACAGATCGCCGCGCAGCTGTCGCGCCAACTCGGCTCCGCGGCGACCGTGACCGGGGTCCCAGTGATCATTCACCCGCCGTGAATCATGCAGCACGGCGAAGAGCGTGACCACCGCAGCGTCCGCGTTGTTGGATGCCGATAACCACAAGCCGTTCTGCAGCACGCGTCCCCAATGAGCCGCGCCGTGAATGCCATTCCAGCGGACGCGGTGGTCGCTCATCACCACCCGCAGAATGGGCCGGACATCGAGCGGCGGCACGGGGTCGGCAGACGTCACGTCGTGTAATCCGCGTTGAGTTCCACGTATTCCTTCGTGAGATCGCTGGTCCAGTAACGCACGCTTTCGTCACCGAGGGTCAATTTCAGCTCGATGAACACGTCGCGGTTCTCACGCAGACTGCTGGAAACAACGGCGGCATCGAAGGGCAGGGGCCGGCCGGATTCGTAGAGTGGGAAGCCGTTCACGACCAGCGAAATGTTTTCCTCTTTCAACGGAACGCCGGCGTAACCGGCGGCCGAAACGATCCGGCCCCAGTTCGGATCAGCCCCACAGATCGCGGTCTTCACCAGCGGGCTGTCGGCGACGGCTTTCGCAATCTTGAAGGCTTCGTCGCGCGACCGGCAGCCGGTGACATCCAGCTGCACGAAGTGATGCGCCCCTTCGGCGTCCTTGATAATCTGCATCGCGAGGTCTTGTGCGACGCCATCCAGCGCTCCTTGGAACAACGCCCAGTCGGCGTCATTCTCCGGCGATTGTCCGGAGGCCCCGTTCGCCAGCAGAAACACGGAATCGCTGGTGCTTTCATGGCCATCCACGCTGATGCAGTTGAAGCTGTCTCGAACGGCGAGGCTGATCGCCTTTCGGGCCTGCTCGGCGGTCAGCTGCGCATCGGTCATGATGGTGCACAGCATCGTCGCCATGTTGGGGGCGATCATCGCCGCCCCTTTGCAGACCCCCGTGATGCGGACCGGACGCCCGTTCCATTCCCACGCGCGGGTCGATAGCTTCGGCACGGTGTCGGTCGTCATGATCGCCGTCGCGGCATCCATGATGCCATCCGGTTTTGCGGCCGCGACCGCTTGGGGAATCGACACCGTCAGCTTATCCATCGGCAGGAAGCGGCCGATGACTCCGGTCGAGGCGACCAGAACGTCGTCCGCAGCACACTTCAGCGCAGATGCCATCACCGCGGTCATCGTGCGGGCGTCGGCAATCCCCTGCTCGCCGGTGCAGGCGTTCGCATTCCCGGCGTTGATGACCACGGCCCGGGCGCTGCTGCGGGGAAGTCGCTCGCGGGAGACCTTCACCGGCGCTCCGCACACCAGATTCGTCGTGAAGACACCGGCGGCGGCACACGCCCGATCCGAAATGAAGACCGCCAGGTCGCGCTTGTCAGTGCCGGGCTTCACGCCACACTTGATCCCGGCGGCCGAAAATCCCTGCGGTAACGTGATTGCATCCATCGCTGACATCCGTCTGAAACTATCGCTGTCAAAGACTCTTCGAGACACCCGCACAACGTAACGGGTTCGGACCGCAGCGCAAAGTCTGGTTCGCGGCGACGGAGCATGGGACTCGACGGCGAAACGTCGCCTCTTCTGTCCTTGCTCCAGCCCATTGAAGCCGTCACGATGATGTCACGAACGACGAGCCGCCTTTTTGTCTGATCGCGACTGTGACCACGCTGAACGTCATCGACGATGTTGCCTGCACGCGGTGTGCCTGCCTGTGCGATGACCTGCGCGTCACCGTTAAGGACAACCGGATCGTCCGAGCCGACGGGGCGTGTTATCTCGCGGAGAAATGGTTTGCCGACCAGAACACGGTCTCCCCGCCACCGGCGATGATCAATGACAAGCCGGCTGCCCGCGAGACCGCGGTGGCCCAGGCGGCGGCCTACCTGCGCGACGCGAAAGCCCCGCTGATCTATGGCCTGTCGCGCAGCAGCACCGAAGGCCAGCGGGCCGCTGTCGCGCTGGCCGATCATCTCGGCGCAATCATCGACACCACCGCGTCGCAGGGGCACGCGGCATCCATCCTCGCCGTGCAGCAAAGTGGCGAGTCGACGTGTTCGCTCGGAGAAGTCGCATATCGGGCCGACCTGGTGATCTTCTGGGGCGTCAATCCGGTCAAGTCGCACCCGCGTCATCTGGAACGGTACTCGCGCGATCCGCACAACGAACGGTTTCTGCCCGGCGGTGCCAAAGACCGCACGATCGTTGTCGTCGATCCGGAAGCCACGGAAACAGCGACACTGCCCGGCGTGCAGCACATCCCTATCCGATCCGGAACCGATTTCGAGGCGTTGTGGACACTGCGGGCTTTGCTGAAGGGCATCGAGCCGCACGTCACCACCGACACCGGTATCGCGCTTGCCGACTGGAAAACGCTCGCCGAGAAGATGAAGTCGTGCCGGTGTGGCGTCATCTTTTTCGGGTATGGCGTCGCGCGACAACCGCTGGGCAACCGAATCGTGGAAGCGATTCTGGAACTGACCATCGATCTGAATGCGTTTACCCGTTTCCACGCGCGGCGGATGCGGACAGTGGGTGATGTTTCGGGGGCGGACAACGTCCTCTGCTGGCAGACGGGGTTCCCGTTCTCGGTGAATCTGAACCGCGGTTATCCCCGCTACAGCGCCGGTGAATACTCGGCCAACGAGACGCTCGCGAACGGCGAAGCCGATGTCGCGCTGTTGGTCGGTTCGGATCGCATTCGGGACTTCGATCCGAAGGCGAAAGAGCATCTCAAGCGGATTCCCACGATCCTGCTCGATAACCCGCTCGCGACTCCGGTCTGGTCGCCCACGATCCGGTTTCAGACCGCCGTCTACGGAATTCATCATTCCGGGACGGCATATCGGATGGATGACATCCCAATCCCGTTGCGGCCGTCGTTAACGACGGACCTTCCCACCGACGGCGAAATCCTCCGCGCGATCCACGCTCATTTGTAGGTCAGGCTCCGCCTGACTGCTTTTGCATAGCGTTATGTGCCGTCACAACCCGCACAACCGGCAAGCTCGCCGGCTGCAGGAAATATTCGCGCGTCGTTACAGATTCTCTGTCATTCGTAAACCGCCGCCCGGACGATTCCTGACGACAAGACTGCGCAGAATGCGGCGACTTTGTCGCCGTGGTGCGCGTCACCAAGGGCCTCGTCATGCGCTACGATCTGCTGGTTGTTGGAAGCGGTCCCTCCGGTCAAAAGGGAGCGATCGCCGCTGCGAAACTCGGGAAACGGGTTGCGTTGGTGGAACGCCGTTCCGAGGATCTCGGCGGCGTGTGCCTGCACACCGGCACCATCCCCTCGAAAACGATGCGCGAGGCGATTCTGTATCTCTCCGGGTACAAACACCGCGAAGTGTACAAAGACCGTTATGTCCAGAAGCGCAAGATCACGATGGATGATCTTCGCCGGAAACTGGATCAGGTGATCGCGCACGAAACGCAGGTCATTCAGGAATACCTCGATCGCAATCAGGTGGACCTCTTTTCCGGCGAAGCGCAGTTTGTCGATGCGCACACGGTTCAGGTCACGCGCGAAAAGCAGACGGTGCGTGTCGCGGCCGACAAGATTCTGGTCGCCTGCGGGACGAAGCCGTCGCGGCCGAGTTACATCCCGTTCGATGGCCGCACGATTTTTGATTCCGACGAACTGCTGCAACTCGAACAGATTCCCCGCTCGATGATCGTGATCGGTGCCGGCGTCATCGGCATCGAATACGCCATCATGTTCGCGACGCTCGGCGTCGAAGTGACCGTCGTCGATGGGCGCGAACGGTTGCTCGATTTCTGCGATCGCGAGATCGTTGACGCGCTGATGTTCCACGCGCGATCACTCGGCATGGTGTTTCGCCTGGGTGAGGATGTCGTCGGGATTGATCGCCTGCGGAAGGGACTTGCGGCGGTGCGACTTGAGAGCGGCAAACGACTCATTGCCGAAACGGCGCTGTTTGCGGCCGGACGCGTCGGTGACACGGCGGCGCTCGATCTCCAGGCCGCTGGCCTGACGAGTGATGAGCGCGGCCGGCTATGGTGCGACGAAAACCATCGCACGTGGGTGCCGCACATCTACGGTGTGGGCGACGTGATTGGCTTCCCGGCGCTGGCGAGTGCGTCGATGGAGCAGGGCCGCCGTGCGGTCTGTGCGATGTTCGACCGGCCGTATGTTGCGTATCGCAACCTGCCGTACGGGCTCTACACGATCCCCGAGATTTCCATGATCGGTAAGACGGAACAACAGCTCACGACGGAGCGCGTGCCGTATGAAGTCGGGGTCGCGAATTTCCGGGAGATCGCCCGCGGGCAGATCTCGGGCGATGAGAACGGTTTGCTCAAGCTGCTGTTTCATCGGGAAACGAAAGAACTGCTCGGCGTGCACTGCATCGGCGACACGGCGACGGAAATCATCCACATCGGGCAGGCCGTGATGGCGCTTGGCGGGACGATCGAATACTTCCGCGATACCGTCTTCAACTACCCGACCATGGCGGAAGCGTACAAAGTCGCCGCGTTCAACGGCCTGAACAAACTTGATCTGGAATTATTGCCTCGCACGGATGACGAACTCGATCTGCTGTCGTCGATTGATGAACTGACCGAATTGTGCGCCGGGGGAACGATGTAGCGGCGAACGGTTGATGGTTAGTAGCTCATGGACAGAGATGGAT
>DASRYX010000407.1:0-12898 GCA_035686985.1 Planctomycetaceae bacterium
TGGACCGGTCCGGCAGCTCCTCCGCCGCGATCTTATCTCTGTTCAACGGCCCCAGGGCGATCCGAAAGCGGTCCACTACCAGACCACACCCCGGTTTCTGTCGCTCTTAGGGCTCAAATCGCTGGATGATCTGCCGCACCCGGAAGATCTCGCCTTTAAGTAGAGACAATTCTCTGCCGGCCGATTGTTGAGGTGTGTTCCTGTCTGTTCGTCCGTACAATGCTCGCTGGCCGCGATTTTGCCGATAATAGCCTTCGTGCAGACGCAGGCCGCAGCGAACCAGCCTCGGGAACGCTCGACCGCTGCTATCGACAAGCCTGTTGATGCAGAAGCAGTTGGGATGAGTGTAAGGGGGAACGGGATGCGGCCGTGGCTGGGGCGTCCGTCGCCGCTGGGAGCGACGTGGGATGGGCGCGGAGTCAACTTCGCGGTGTTTTCTGAGCACGCGACCAGCGTTCAGGTCTGCCTGTTCGACTCACCGGACGCGGACACGCCCTCTGCAACGATCGATCTGCCCGAGCAAACCGATTTTGTCTGGCACGGATATTTTCCGGGATTGAAACCGGGGCAGCTGTACGGGTTCCGCGCGGATGGTCCGTATGACCCCGCCCGCGGACTACGGTTCAACAAACATAAGCTGCTGCTCGATCCCTACGCCAAAGCCATCGGCCGCGAACTGACGTGGGATGATGCGCTGTTCGGTTACCACGTTGGCGATGCCCGACAGGACTTGAGCTTTGATCGCCGGGATAGCGCGGCGTATGCTCCACTCGCCACTGTTGTCGACACCCGGTTCTCGTGGCGCGGCGACCGGCCGCCGCGCACTCCGTGGCATGAAACGCTGATCTATGAAATGCACGTGAAGGGGTTCAGCTATCTGAATCCTTATGTGCCGAAAGAATTGCGGGGAACTTATGCCGGTCTCGCCAGCCCGGGGGCGCTACGGCATCTGAAGGAACTCGGGGTCACCGCGCTCGAACTGCTGCCGGTTCATTACCACATCAACGATCGTTTCCTGCACGACAAAGGCCGGAAGAACTACTGGGGCTACAACACGCTCGGGTACTTCGCACCGAATCGCTGTTATGCAGCCGACCAGTCGCCGCAGGGATCGCTGAACGAATTCAAGCGGATGGTGCGCACGCTGCACCGCAACGGTTTAGAGGTAATTCTGGATGTGGTCTATAACCACACCGCGGAAGGGAATCAGCATGGGCCGACGTTATCCATGCGTGGGCTGGATAACACCGCGTATTACCGCCTGGTGAATCAGAGCCCGCGGTATTACATGGATTATACGGGCTGCGGCAACACATTGAATATGTTGTCGCCGCGGGTTCTGCAGCTGATTATGGACAGCCTGCGGTATTGGGTGCAGGAGATGCACGTCGACGGCTTCCGCTTCGATCTCTGCAGTGCGCTCGCCCGAGAGTTGCATGCGGTCGACAAACTCGGCGCGTTCTTCGACATCATTCACCAGGACCCCGTACTGTCGCAAGTCAAGCTGATCGCCGAGCCGTGGGACCTCGGCGAAGGCGGTTATCAGGTCGGCAATTTCCCCGTCCTGTGGACCGAGTGGAACGGCAAGTACCGCGACTGCGTACGTAAGTTCTGGAAGGGGGACGGGAACACCGTTTCAGAATTTGCGACGCGCATCTGCGGCAGCAGTGATCTCTACGAGCATAATGGTCGCCGACCGTATGCGAGTATTAATTTCGTCACGTGCCATGACGGTTTCTCGCTCCACGACCTTGTGAGTTATAACGACAAGCACAACCTGGACAACGGCCAGAATAACGAAGATGGCGACTCGCATAATAATAGCTGGAATTGCGGCATCGAAGGGGTCACCGAGACGCCCGCATTTCGTGAACTGCGGGAACGTCAGAAGCGGAACTTCCTGGCGACGATGATGCTGTCGCAGGGCGTGGCGATGATCCGCGCCGGCGATGAGTTGAGCCAGACGCAGCTCGGCAACAACAACGCGTATTGCCAGGACAGCAGGCTCAGCTGGATCGACTGGCATCTCACCGACGAGCAGCGTGATTTTTTGAACTTCACCAAGCAATGCGTGAAGCTGTGGAAGTCACAGCCCGTCCTGCAGCGCCGGCAGTTTTTTCAAGGGCGGGAGATCCGCGGGCGGGAAGTTCGCGATGTTCTCTGGCTCACGCCGCATGGCCGTGAGATGACCGATTACGACTGGCACGCAGGCTACGTCCGCTGTCTCGGCATGCGGCTGGAAGGTCAGATGCATGACGAGATCGACGACCGCGGGCATCACATCACCGGGGATACGCTGCTCGTGCTGATGAATTCTCATCATGAGGCGATTCCGTTCCGTTTGCCCGACCATGAGGAAGATGAGTTCTGGCAGCCATTGCTCGACACCGCGCAGCAGCCACTTTATCGCCGGTTGTGGTCGCACGACCTGTACCCGCTGCAGGGGCGTTCGCTCGCCGTGCTGAAACTGTCTCACAGCTGGACCCGGTTGTGGCGTGACTGGTGGGCGAAACTGTGGCCCGGCAGACCGGCGTTCTCAGCGCCGGAATCCACGCCTGAGAAAAGTGCCCGGATTGCCGCCCGGCATCTGCCCGCATCGACGTAGTCAGCGCGGCCACTCGGACACAACGTCTTTCAGCTTCTTCCCGATCTGCCAGACCTGACCGGCGACCTGCGTAAAGCGATCGCGGGCGAAGGAAGCGTGCAGCTCGCGCAACAGCGCCGCGGATCGCGCGTGATCCAGATAGGCGGCCATGGCCGGGACGAGATCGGTGTCGATGCCCACCACGCGGTTGTTTGCCGCATCGCAGCAGACCGGGATCACCGCGTTCACCTTTTCGCGGAAGATTTCGCGACCGTACTCCACCGCCGCGGCGATGTTTTTTTCCTTCGGTCGGACTGGATTTCGCCAGTCATACGGCGGGGCCCATTCCATGACCGGGCTTAAGCCATCGATCTTGTTGAGCACGGCCAGCAGCGGCGGCGGTTTGAGTTGCGGCTGACGCGTATACCACTCCGCCAGATCGGACAGTGTTTTCACATCGGCATCGCGCGCGGGGGACCGGGCATCGAGCACCAGCAGCACGAGATCGGCCTGCCGCACCGCTTCGCGCGTTTCCTTCTGCTGGTCGGGGGTCGCGCCGGCGTCGCTGTAACCGGTGGTGTCGAGCAGCACAAAACGGTCGCCGCGCTCGGGATGCGAATAGGCGACCCGCTGTACCTGCTTTGTGGCCGGGAGCACATCAGTCACTGCGGCGTGACGCCCGACGAGCGCATTCACCAGGCTGGATTTGCCAGCTTTGACCTGTCCAATGAGCGCGATCGTGATGGTGACTGGAGCATCGACGGTCTGTTCGACCGCCGTGGCGGCGCTCGCTGATGGCGGCGGAGGCGGCGCTTCGTTCTGGGCCATCCAGCGACGATAGCGCTCGGAGCCTCCTTGCAGACGGCCGCTGTTCAGCTCGATGAGATAGTAGCCCGCCTGTCGCACATACGCGGAATAAAACAGCCCGAGAAGGTTCTGCTGGACCTGTCCCGACAGCGGATCCATCGCCAGCTTCGAGACGAAATAGCGTCCGAGATTGAGTGGGTTTAGAAAGATCGAAGCCACCCATCCCGCATTCGCGGCGGCGGTGTACCATCCGGGGGCGTGGCTGAGCAAGCGCCACTGCGACACCGTGACGAGGTGCCCGCCTGGCACATACTTCAGGAACCAGCCTTCGACGTCGTCCGAGATCAACTGCACCGCGGCGAGAATTTCCACAACCGTGCGCTGACCGAGCGGATCTTTCGCCTTCGGGTGGTAGTGCTGGGCAATTCTCAGCGCCAGATCCTGCGTGATCTGCGTGTAGAACTGCGGGTCAGAGAGCTGCTCTGTCGTGTATTCCGCCACGCGCTTCTGCTCGGCTTCAACGATCGCCGTCGCGGCCTGATCCTGCGGCGTCCAGTGCGTCCGATCGAGCGGCGGCTGCGCGATCGGCATCCGCGTTCCCCACGCCCGCCACAGCAGCGACGCGGCTCCCCAGCACAGCGGCATCGTCCACCACAACCACCACCAGTAGCCGGTCTGGTACAGCGTCCACGCGCCGAATCCGGCCAGCAGCACGACCGGCAACAGCGACAGAATCGACAGCGTGATGAACTGAAAACGGGTGAGCAAAATCGAGTCTCAGAGAGTTGTAGGGGCAGACCCGCGCGCTAGTCCTTCGCCGCTTCAGCCGGTGTCTTGGCGGAATTCTGGCTGCGGGCTTCCGCTTTGCGTCGGATTTCCTGTTTCACTTCCTGCAACCGCTCCGGCCATTCGAACTTCGGGGCCTTGGACGGATCATAACCTGCGAGATGGCCATGCAGCCGCGTTGCGGGTTTGGTGTAATTCAATTCGAGCTCCCCGAAGACCTCGCGACAGAGATCCGCTAACCCGGGATCATACTCGATCAGTTCCGCCCGCGTGTCGACATGGTTGTGGTCGTGATCCGGCGGACGGTTGTTATTGAACCACGACTGCACGCCTTCCGCGAAGTATTCGTGATGATTCGTCGCGGCGTACTTTCCTTTCCATAACTCCGCCGCCATCGCCTTGTCGTAGGTCGCTTTGACACGATCATCAAAGGTGGGATCAACGACGGTCATTCCGCGCAGATGAATGTTGTGCGCGAACTCGTGGATCAGAATGCACTCCTGGTGATACGGGTCACCCGGATACGCCAGCAGGTTTTCTTCGGCGGAACTGCAATACGGATCGGTCTTCGAACCACCGGTGCCGCGGGCACGGGCGTCCCAGTAATCCTTCGGCTTCAGCCAGGCGAACTCCGGCAGATCGGTAGTGAATTCATTGTAGGCGATAATGCACATCCGCGACCCGCTCGCGACCATCGCCTTCTTTACATCCGGCCGGTGTTCCAGCATCTTTGCGACCCAGAACGCGGCTTCTTTGAGCGCATAATCGCTGACGGTCTTTGACGCGACGATCGGATAACCGTCCGCGTCAATGTACTTCGCATAGAACGCCGGAATCTTCAGTTCCGCCGGAGGCGCAGTGACCGTGAACGGCTCCGCAGCTTCACCGGCGATGGGCCAAGAAACAGCACTGAGGATCATCGCGAGGAGGGCGAAGAGGCGCATGTCGTTCCTTATCAACTGCGAAGCCATCGCGATTACTTCTTCACTGGCTTACTGAGATCAAGCTGGCAGTCCGCATCGTGCGGGACGGGTTCGCCGACCTGATCGATCGGATGAGTGAAGACGTACTTCCACACGTCTTCATGCACGAACTTGCCGGAGCCGTCTTTCACGGCGGCACCACCGGGCACCACGCTGGAGTGCGCCCGTTTCGCATCGTTCTTCACATCGGCGTCCGTGATCAGCCGCCGCGTGTTGCCGTACGGAGCTGCTGTCTTGTCAACGTTCACGATCGGTCCGAATTCCTGCAGGCCGAGCAACTCCCACGAACGGCAGTAATGGTCGCCGGTCCAGCCGGTATCGAGGACGTGCGTGAACGCGAAGAAACGGTTCTTCGGCGTCGCGCTCGGCAAGGTGTACCACTTCTCAAGTTGATCGCGAGGGCCACAAAACATCACCACGCGGTCCACCTTCTGATGCAGCGCGAACCGGGCGGATGTCGTGGAACCGTGGGAGCTGCCCGCCATAATGACGCGGTCCCAGCGCAAGCCCTTTTTGTCTGCCGTGAGGAATTGCTCCCACCTTCCTTGCGGATGTTCCTTCGCCAGCCATTTCACGAACTGGAACGACCGTTCCATCATGCCATCGGGTCGCGGAATGTCGATCGCGTCGCTGACGTCTTCCCCCGTCGCGGCTTCCAGACGGATCCGGCCGAGGTACTGATCGTCCGGCGGCGGTTCCTTGTTCAGCTTGCCGAACCAGCCGTTGGCGTAATGGACCTGAATGCCGTGCAGCCCATAACTGGAGATCCGCTCGAACAACGGTTGGCTGTGCCCCATCAACCAGATGACGAGCTTGCCCTGCGGCTCGACGCGGGTGTCGACCACCGCGTGTTCGACATCCGCCGGCTTGCCATCTTTCTCAAAAACAAAGCCGATCTCAGGATGTTCCTTCGCCCGCTTGTCGATCTGACTGGCGCGGGCCGTGAGGTCATAGCGCTTGGGCGAGGGATCGCGATATTTCGGTGCATCCGCCGCAAAGGCGACAGTGGCGACCGCCATCAACAGACACGAGAACATCACACGCAATCGAGTTGGCATCGACAACATCTCATCAGGAACAATGATCAGACAGTTTCAGATGTTAGCCGCGAAAAGGCGCAAAAGGTCGCAAAAAAGATGCTTCGAATGTATTTCTTTTGCGTCCTTTTGCGCCTTTTCGCGGCCACCCTTCTTTCTACTTCTCGGGAACAGGCAGCTCGTTCCACGTGACTTCCACTGGTACGTCGAGGAACAATGTCGGGGCTTCGTAGGCGAACCGGTAATCGGAACTGCGGCCGGGTAAATTGTGAAAGCGATATTCCGCACCGACCGCCCCGTCGGCTTCCTGCGTCGCATCATAATCGGTGAAGGCGATGCGTTTCCCGTCCGGACCGAGCAGGCTCGCCCCTTGATAAAACACTCCGGCGCGATGCGATTCAAACGCGGGGCCACCGGTGTCATAGCTGACCTGGATACGAATCGTCGCGTCGAGCTTTGCGTTCTCCGCCGATCGAAAGTCAACCTTGCGAATTCGGACGGTCACGCCGCCACGGCGACGCTGCACGTTCGGTCGCAGCGCGACCGAATCAAAGGTGATCGTTTCCGTCATCGCGGCCAGATGCACCGCGGCTCGACCTTGCAGCGACCACGGTTTCTTGTCCGGGGACGCCGGCCAGATCAAGTCCAGTGGCCACGAAAGCTGCCGGGTGCCATCGCCGAAGGGGAGTTCATATTCGGCGTCCGGATTCCAAGCGGAAACGCTGGCCTCGCCGATGTTGCCGTGCCAGTCGGCCGGCTTGATGCGCAGGAACAACGGCCGCAGTCGCGGTTCGGCCTGCCACGTGGTGACAACGCGCAAGATGGATTGCGAATCGTCCGTGGCAGGTTTGACTTTGCCGACGACGGCTTCGACCCGGAACACGCCCGCATGGGTCACGCTCGATAACGGTCCGGTTGGACGCGGTTCAATCTGGAAGCGACTGTGGGACGGATTCCACCAGACCCGCTCGGTCCGCAGATCGACGAGGTCCTCCACGGCACTCCAGAACGGCCGGTATTTCCATTCGACTTGCGCCGACCTCTCGGCCGCCTGTTCGGACACCGAAAGACTGTTCCCGGTCTGCTGGGTGAGTTCATTGCATAGCACGGTGCGATCGGCCACGCGCTGCAGCGTGACGATCGCCGGTTGGGCCGATTCGCGGGCCAGCGCCCGTTCGAGCCGATTACGGAGTTGGATGATGACCTCGCGAGCGGCCGGTGAGTCCAGCCGATTGGGCGGGGGCAAATGCGGCAAGACCCGCGGCCCGAGCTTTTCGAGCTCTTTCGCGGCGGCAGTGCGTTCGGCCGCCTGATTCGATTCGAGCCGTCCCACCAGAGTCCGTACCGCGGCCGCGTCAACTTGTGACGATGACGCCGGTTCCGCCGCGCGCATCGCCGCACCCCAGGCGAGGGCGAATGGGATCATCATCCACGGCAGGGTTTTTGCTGACCACGACATCATCAATTCCGCAATTCTGCGGGCAACCGCACGTCGATTCCGGTACACTAACAGAATACCCGCAACCGCGCGATGTACGCATCGGCAAACATCGATTCCAGGGAATCTCGGCGATGATGACGCCCCCTCAATTGTTGAGCTACATCAAAGCAGAGCCATTTCGTCCGTTCCGTGTCCACATGGCAAGCGGACGCACTTATGACATCCGTCATCCCGAAATGGTGAAACTCGGAAAGAGCTTCCTGCTGGTGTTCTCGTTTACCACCGATAATGCGGACCTCGTCGACCAATGGGACACGGTTTCATTGATGTTGATGGAAAGTGTCTCGTACCTGGATGCGGTGGTGAACGCATAGTCACGCCAGAGTTCATTCTGATTCTCGTCAACTCAATACAAGAAGATCAATTCGCATGTCTCCGTTGACGGTCATCAACCCGCCCGCGTCCGAACCGCAAACTGGCGCCGCTGACGGCGAAGCTGCGTACAGCAAAGGGACCTACGCCTTTGTCAGTCTGGGCTGTCCGAAGAATCTTGTCGACAGCGAGAAGATGCTGGGGACGCTCGCGCTCGATGGGTACACGCTGGTGTCGAACCCGGATGGCGCGGATTTCGTGATCGTCAACACCTGCGGGTTCATCGAGCAGTCGCGGGCGGAATCGAAAGCCGTGATTCGTGAGATGCTCGATCTCAAACGCGAAGGCAAAACGAAGGGCGTGATCGTCGCCGGGTGCTTGCCACAGCGGATTGGTCCGGCGCTCGTCGATGAACTCCCAGAGATCGATCACATCGTCGGCGTGTTCGGGCGCGATGAAATTAACCGGGTGGCGGACCACCTCGTCGGCGGGGCGCGCGAACAGCGCGAATTGTTCCGGCCCGCGCCGATCAAAGCCATGGATGATCGCGCCCGGCTGCGGATCACGCCCCGGCACTATGCCTATCTGAAAATCTCCGAAGGCTGCGACCGCACCTGCACCTTCTGTTCGATCCCGAAGATGCGGGGCAAACACGTCACCAAGCCCATTGAAATGGTGCTAGATGAAGCCCGCGAACTCGCGGCCGATGGGGTCCGCGAGTTGAATCTCGTCGCGCAGGATACGACCTACTACGGTCTTGACCTTTATGGTCGATTACGACTCGCCGAGCTCCTGAAGGAACTGGAGAAAGTCGACGGCATCGACTGGATCCGGTTGATGTATCTGTACCCGATCAACTTTACCGATGAGCTGATCGACACGATCGCGGGGTCGTCGAAAATCCTGCCGTATCTCGACATGCCGCTGCAGCACGTCGACGACACGATGCTGCGTCGCATGCAGCGCCGCGTGAATCGCCAGCAGACTGAAGAACTGATTCACAAGCTCCGGGACCGTATCCCAAATCTAGTCCTCCGGACGACGTTCATCACGGGTTTCCCCGGCGAAACCGACGAACAATTCGAAACGCTGCGAAAGTTCGTCATCGACACGCAATTCCAGCGGATGGGCGTGTTCACGTACTCCGTGGAACCCGGTACCCCCGCGGTGAAGCTGACCGATCACTTGCCGGAATCGGTGAAAGAAGCCCGCCGTGATGAACTGATGGCGATCCAGCAGGACATCGCGTTCCAGTTCGGCGATTCACTGCTGGGATATGAGCTCGACGTGCTGATTGACGGCCCCGCTGAGGATGGCACCTGGATCGGCCGCGCGTATTGCGACGCCCCGGAAATCGACGGCGTGGTCTACGTCACCGGTGAGAACCTCGCTCCGGGCCACATGGTCCCCGTGGAACTGACCGACCGTCGAGACTATGACTTCCTCGGTCAGGCCACCGGCCCCGACGAAAGCGGCCGCGCCCCCCAGGCCGAAGACGCCGGCTTGCCCATCGTGCGGATGGGTTGAGATCAGGAGCGAACATGGTCAAAACGATGCAAGGTGTGATTCGCGGAAAGTCCGTCGAGTTGATCGGTGAAGTGGGACTGCCGGAAGGGACACCGGTGGAAGTCGTCCTTCGTGACCCTGCTGAAGTCAGGCGAAAACGGATTCAGGAAATTGTCGAGCGAAATCCGGGAATAGCGACGTGGTGGACCGAGGAAGACGACCGCATTCTCGCGGAGATCGAAGCTGACCGACGTCGAGCCACATTCCGTGAGCTTCCGGAATGACACATTTGTTGGATACCAACATCTGTTCGGAATTCCTGAAGCAGCCGGGCCGATTAGGACATCGGTTCATGCAGCATGGCGGCGGGCTTTGCGTGTCGACCATTGTGCTGGGTGAGCTTTATGCGTGGGCCGAACGGAGTTCGACGCGGCGACGCCATCAGGCGATTGAGTCGGATCTGATACCGATCGTGGAGATTCTCGATTTCGATCGGCAAAGTGCGGAGATTTTCGGCCGGCTACGGATTCAAAGTCAGCAGAACGGAACCAACGTCGACGCGTTCGATCTCATGATCGCCGCAGTTGCTTTGCAACATGATCTAACGCTCGTCACCCATAACGTCAAACATTTCGCTCCGGTTCCGGGGTTGCGAATCGAAGATTGGCTGGAATAAGCGCGATGACCATCAGCACCACGAACGTGTCCGAGCGGAATCTGAATCTACCAAACATCATCACGTTCGCGCGACTCGCGTTGTCGTTTGTGCTGTTCGGGATGATGTCCGCGGGGGTGGCGTGGGTGTGGTCCGCTGGGCTGTTTGTCTTTGCGGTGCTCACCGATATTCTGGACGGCTACATCGCGCGGAAGTATCAGCTCATCACGCAGCTCGGCCGGATCATGGATCCGTTCGTCGACAAGTTCATCACCGCGGGCGTGTTTCTGTTTCTGCTGCCGTATCCGCAATCCGGGGTGAATGCCTGGATGGTGATCGCGGTCCTGGGACGGGAAATGTTGGTCACCAGCCTGCGAGGTTTTCTCGAACAGCGCGGAGCCGATTTTTCGGCGTCCGCCAGCGGGAAACTCAAGATGTTTCTGCAATGCGTCGCCGCCACATTGGCCCTGCTGACGATGGATCCCGTCCTGGCCAAGGCGAGTGTCGGGCCGGGGACGCTCGTCCTGCTGCGGGATATCTCGCTCTGGGTGATGGTCTTCGTCACCCTGTGGAGCGGCGTCGTCTACATTCGCCGCGGCATTGAGATCATGCGCAAGATTGGCTGAACGCTGAATCCCCGCCGGTCTCTCGGTGGTGACCGGGTGGCCGGGGCTGGAGCGTACTCGTGAAGCCCCGGAAAGATGGACGTCGCCGTACCGGGGCTTCCTCCCGTTGGTCGTCCAGCCCCGGCCACCGATGAGGCAGCAACAGGGCCTCGCTGGCTCAATCCCCGCCAGTTTTCTCCGGTACCGTTTTTGGCAGGCCGCGAATCCACGCTTCCATTAGTTTCACGGCCGGGTCATCGACGCGCGAACTGGCGATCGGTGGCATCTGGCCGCGACCGCGCAGCTTCATGCGGTGAAGCAAGACCGACCGTTCCGGATCACCCGGGGCGATGATCCGAGCGTCGGTGATGTCGAACTTGTTGTGCAGCACGGGGCCGTCGAGAAGTTGCGTTTTCTCGATCGCCGTACGGGACAGCAGGTCCAGCGCCGCGTTCCCGCCGCCGGCCCATTGATGGCAGATCGCACAGTTCACGTGGAGGTACGTCCGCACGCGCTCTTCCACGGCTTTCGTCTCATCGTACGGATTGGCGAAGTGCGGATACTCTTCCGCTGGTTTGGGCAAATCGGCATGTTTCCCTCCCGTACGGATCACGCCGATGTGGGCCAGCGTCCGTAATTGATTATCCGTGCGCTCGCCGTACTGCTGATCCCGGTTGAGCTGTTCGGTCTGTAAGCCGAGCACAAAATTCGCGGCCCGGGAATGGCACACCATGCATTCGGCTCGGCTGGGGTAATGCCAGGATTGCTTCCGCTCGCCGCCGGCTTCGCGAATCGTAAAGTCGCGATCTTTGCCGGACGATTCCACCAGCACGGCGTCGGTCTGCTCGTCGTTCCATTCGTAGGTGTAACCGACCCATTCCTTCTGCTGGCGGGTCATGATGCGGGTCTCAATCCACCGCCGCGTGTTGGGATCCCCCGCGGTGCGCTCCAGCGCGAACGATTTCACCAGCACCGTGCCATCCGGGAAATTCCAGCTCTTGCCGTTCTGCGTGAACTCCGCGAATTCGTCGCCGGGCAGGGCGAGAAAGCGTTCTTTGTGCGACCCGTCCGACCACAGCGCGGCGTTCACCGAGTAGGGAATCACGCCCGGCGCGACGTGATGTTTCGCGACAGCGGTGAAGAGTCCTGTTTCGCTCAGTTTCGTTGGGAACTTCGGCAGCGGCGTGGTCGGCGGCGGATTCGGCTCCAGCTTGTAGAACCCGGTGTGCTGATCGATGACGAACAGATCACCACCGGGCGTTTCCGTGAAGCCGACAATCGCAAACGGTGTATCAACCAGTTCCTGATGCCATGTCACTTTCCGGCCGTCATACCGCACGCCCCAGATATTGCCAGTCGAGTAATCCCCATAGATGTAGGCCCCCTGCAACTCGGGCAGCTTTGATCCGTAATACACCACGCCGCCGGTGAGCGACCGCGCTTCGACATGATGGTGCTCGACGACGGGCAGCCGAATCTCGCCGGGGCCGCGCGGCCGTTCCAGATAAAACGGATGACTCCCTTCCTGCACGCTCCAGCCGTAGTTGCCGCCGCGCTCGACGACGTACACCTGCTCCCACAAGTCCTGCCCGTTTTGGCCGACCCACAAGTGGCCGGTCTTCCTGTCGAACGTCATCCGCCACGGATTGCGGAAGCCGAACGCCCAGATCTCCGGCTTCGCCTCGGGTACGTCGATAAACGGATTATCCTTCGGCACCGAGTACGGCCGGTCTTTCTCCGGGTGATCCACATCCAGCCGCAGCATCACCGCGAGGTAATCGTTCAGACCTTGCCCGGTGTGCAGCGGATCGGAATCCGACGTGCCGTCACCGGTGACGCAATACAGCATGCCATCCGGGCCGAATGCGAGTTCGCCGCCGTTGTGACCGTTCGATTCCCACTGCAGAATCACCAGCTCCGATCGCGGATCGATCCCGTGCGGCGACTCCTTGCTGATGGTGTAGCGCACGATGCGATTGTGCTTCGGCTCGCCTTTGGTCGGCCCGTTGGTGACGAGGTAGAGGTAACCGTTGTCGACAAAGCGCGGGTGAAAGCAGGACCCGTAGATCAGGTGATCGATCTTCAACAGCTCGTCGAGCGTGGACGCATTTGGGTCATCCAC